>JAYTTR010000471.1:0-4289 GCA_043744935.1 Gemmatimonadaceae bacterium | reverse complement strand
CTAAAGGATGGTCCAACACGGTGAGTGTCGGAAAGTTGGCGGTTGATTCGAGAGGCATCGGAAATTGGTGCAGAGGTGGGCGCGCGCAGCGAAGGTAGCGTCAGCGATAGTCGACACGCTACCTTCGCATGATGAAGGAATATCAAGCGGTGATCGTGCGGCTCACGCGTCATGTCCGTGAAGATGAAGATGCACTGACGGATCTGCTCAACGAGCGTAGCCGAACCGGGTGGACACCTGGCATGCTCACGCAGGACGGTGAGCGCATGACGATTATCTTCGAACGCGAGACCCCTCGCGAAGCGCCGGCCGCGGACTGACCGCGCTGTGCCACGGATGCTATCGCGTGACGATGCGCGGGCATTGCTTCTGGTCGCGCGCTTCGGTCACACCGCGACGGCGTTTCAAGTGCTTGGACGAGGGTTGTCCCATTGGTTTGACGCAGAGTGTGGCATGGTCGCCTATTTCGATACGGGTTCCGCTTGGGTAGCGGCGGGCGAACCCGTTTGTGCGCGCGGTGATGCCATCGCCGTAGCGGAACGTTTTGTAGAGGCGGCGCAAGTCGCGCGCCGCCGTGTGTGTTTTTTTGCCACCGAAGGCGTCCTGGCGGCATCCCCTCGTTTTCACCGCACGCGCATTGGCGATCAACCCGTTTGGGACCCACGGGCGTGGGTTGACGGGTTGCGCACGCATCGGTCGCAGCGAGAGCAACTGCGGCGTGCACGCGCAAAAGGCGTGCACACGCGTACTGTCGCGTTCGCCGAACTAAACGAGAGCCCGACACTTCGCTCGGCACTCGAGCACGTTGTGTCGCGATGGCTTCAGGCGCGGCATATGGCGCCGATGCATTTTCTTGTCGATGTGTCGCCGCTGTCGCATCCCGCACACCGGCGACTGTACATCGCGGAGCGTGACGGGACTGTACTGGCATTGCTCTCGCTCGCCCCTGTTCCGGCGCGCAATGGTTGGCTCTTCGAACATTTACTGCGCGACCCGTCGGCACCCAATGGTACGGCAGATCTGCTGGTTGACCATGCAATGCGTGCGTTGGCGCACGAAAACGTGGCGTGGGTGACACTTGGTCTTGCACCGCTCGCCGGTCCTGTCAGCCGCTGGCTGCGCGTGGTACGCACGCTGGCGCGACCATTCTTCAATTTTCACGGTTTGGCCGCGTTCAAACGCAAGCAACGACCCACTGCGTGGGAAGCCATCTATCTCGCATATCCGCGCGAGCGCAGCGGAGTGAGCGCGATGAGCGATGCGTTACGTGCATTTGCCGGCGGTTCGCTGGTCCTGTTTGCGTTGCGCACGGCGTTGCGGGGCCGAGTTACATTCCCCTCATGAAACGTGTGTGCGTGTACTGTGCCTCGAACGATGGTGTGAAACCGG
This sequence comes from Gemmatimonadaceae bacterium, assembly GCA_043744935.1. Lineage (GTDB taxonomy): Bacteria > Gemmatimonadota > Gemmatimonadetes > Gemmatimonadales > Gemmatimonadaceae > Gemmatimonas. Next base: position 2,900 of record JAYTTR010000471.1, on the reverse strand, counting down.
AATATCGCGCGGCTGCGCGCGTTCTCGGACAGTTGCTTGCGGAACGCGGGATCACCGTGATTTATGGTGGTGGTCACGCCGGTTGCATGGGCGCATTGGCTGATGGAGCATTGGCCAACGGTGGCGTGGTGATCGGCGTCATGCCGCATGCCCTGGTGCAGCGCGAAGTCGCGCATCAAGGACTGACAGAGTTGCGTATCGTCGATTCCATGCACGAACGAAAAGCCATGCTGGCTGAGCTCGCTGATGCCTTTGTCGCGCTGCCTGGTGGCCTCGGGACACTCGAGGAGTTTTTTGAGACGTGGACCTGGGCGCAACTCGGCGTGCATCAAAAGCCAGTGGCATTATTGAATGTGGCGGAATTTTGGCAACCGCTCGTGGACTTTTTTGGGCATGTCGAGCGCGAGGGATTTTTGCGCGGCACGCCGCGGGACTGGCTGGTGATTGACGATGATCCCGTGAACATGCTTGCGCGCTTGGAGCAGTTTGTCCCACCACACTCGGCACGCTGGATGCGCATTGGCGACGGCTAACAACACGCGCGACGGCGTGCGGGACCGTGTGCTGCTTGGACTCGCGTGGAGCGCATTCGCGCTCAGTGTCCCAACCCTGGTTGGTTGGATTTTGCGCGTGCCTTCGCTTTTGCAGCCGTTGGCGGTATTTCCGCCGGCGCGTCCGGGCAGCGTGCTGATGTTGTGGGCCGCCAGTGGCGGTTTTCTCGCGCTGGTGTACGGATCACGTGTGCTTTCGCGCGTCGGGGCGTTGACGACGATCACGATAGCAGCGCTTGCTATTGTGCTCGGAGTGTTTGGGGTGTGGTTGCCGAGTGAGCGCGCCATTCTGTCGCGAATTCCGACCTTGTCGCCGACGGTCATCACGAACGGTGTCGGGGTCGCGACTGCGGCAATGTTCCTGGCGTTTGGCGTGGCACTTTGGGTACTGCAGCGCGCGCACGTACGTGATCGTGAACTCACCGTGGCGGGCGCGGTCGGCTCCGGAATACTGGCTGGTGCGGTTTTGTTGGTCGTGGCGCAGGTCTCGGGACTGCTTGAAGGTCAGGCTTCGATGCGCCTTGCGCAGTCGTCATTGCAATGCATTGTCGGCACATTCTGCCTCGGCGCCGCCATGTTGCGATATGTCGCGCGTCGCGAAGCGATCGGTGTTGCGCCGCCGCGGTGGCTACCCGTGTTGTCGGGATTGGCCAGTTTGCTTCTGGTCGCACTGTTGTGGCAGACACTCGTACGGCGTGAGGAGGCCGAAACGCAAGCGCGCGCCACCATTGCGTCTGATGCGATAAAGCGTGCCGTGCGACGACAACTGATTGTGGTTGAGCGCGCGATCAGTCGCGTCGCCGTATACGTGCAGATCGCACCGCCAGAGGTACCGCTCTGGCACACGAATATTGATCGGCTGGCGTTAGAGACTGACGGTCTGGATCGCATTGAGTGGCTCGATTCGACGGGACTATCGATTCACTCGACGGGACGTACGCCGCTGTCGGACGCGACCGCTGCGCAGCTGCGCGCACTCACGCGACAAATTGTGCGCGATGTGTCGATGGATTCAACGCGGGACACCGGTACAGTCGCACTCGGTCGGAGCTATCAATTGATGCATGCGCCGTGGGGTGCGGTGGTCATGCAACGCGTGCAAACAACGTCACACGGTCTCTCCGTTATGGCGGGGCTGATTAGCGAGGCAGACCTGCTGCGCGAGTTTGTCACGGACAGTAGCAGCGGGTTTGCCATCCGCGCGATGGTGCGCGATTCAATGTTGCTGCCGGGAATAGCACATGTGGGCCGGTCGGTATTTGCAAGTTCGATGATGATTGGCGCGCGGCGCATCGACTTTCAATTCATGCCGTATCCCATGCCCATTCGATCAACGCTACCGGAATTGGTTTTGGTGCTCGGTCTCGCGGTGGCGGGGCTTGTGACCACCACACTGTGGCTGGCGAGAAAGAGCTGGGAACGCGCAAGTATCGAAGGGATGTCGCGCATGCAACGCGCCATTGAACGCGCAACGGACGGTGTGTGGGAACTGGAAGTGCTAACGGGATATACGCACCGTAGCGAAGCGTTACTGCGCTATCTCGGCTACGAACCATCCATGCTGAATGGACTGATCGGCGCGTGGTCTGCGTTAATTCATCCCGAGGATCGTGCGCGGTACGCTGCACTGCTCGACGAACATTTGCGCGGGCACAGCGACGCATTCGAATGCGAGTATCGCGTTCGTGCGGCGAACGGCGGATGGCATACGGTCGTTGACCGTGGTCGGGTCATTGAGTTCACGGTGGACCGACGACCGTCGCGTGTATTGGGCATTGCTGCCGACATCACCGAACGGGTGCGCGCGAACGCGGCGCGCGAAGAAAGCGAGCATCGCTTCCGTGTCATGTTCGATACGACGTTCCAGATGCAAATGCTGCTCGACGCGGGCGGCTTGGTGTTGGAGGCCAATAGCGCTGCCGCCGATTTAGCGTCGGTCGAACCATCGCAACTTCACGGTCAATCGTTCTCCGCGATGCCGTGGTGGAACGCCGAAGACGGTACGCGGCGACGCGTGCAGGAACGCTTTGAACAAGCGCGCGCGGGTGAAGCAACCCGCTTTGAAGTGCAAATCATCGCATTTTCCGGCGTCGTCACCACTGCGGAATTTTCTCTCAAGCCAATACGCGACGCCAACGAGCATGTCGTGCAAGTGCTTGTCGAAGGGCGCGATCTTACCGAACGCAAACGGGTCGAAGAATCGCTACGACAAATCGGGGCGCTCGCGACGATGGGGCAGCTTGCTGCGCGTGTTGCACATGAAATCAACAATCCGCTGGCGGGTATCCAGAATGCGTTCTTGCTTGTGCGAGGGAGTATTCCAACGGACCATCCGCATTATCGTTTTGT
>JAYTTR010000470.1:0-4291 GCA_043744935.1 Gemmatimonadaceae bacterium | reverse complement strand
GGCTCGCGGTACACGCTGGGCACGGGTTGTCAGTCGACAACGTCGGGCCCGTCGCGGCGATTCCAGAAATTGAAGAGTTGAACATCGGACACGCCATCATTGGTCGCGCCATTTTCATCGGGTTGTCCGAAGCCGTGCGCGAAATTCGCGCTGCAATGGACGCCGCTCGCCCACATGCTCCATGACCGTCCCGCACGCATTGCTTGAGTTCTTCCAGCACGAGGCCGCCGAATATCTCGACCGGCTTGACCAACTCATGGCGGATGCCAGCGAACAAGTGCCGGACGCGGCGGCGTTTCTCACGCATGCCCGCGCGCTGCGTGGGAGCGCGACAATGACGCGATTGGACGGACTGCCAGAACTCGCCTCAACGATCGAACGTTTGGCGACAGGGTTGCGCGACGGTGAACTGCGGTGGGATCAACGCCTGCACTTCGCGGTTCGCGGTGCGCTCGTCGAACTCCGCGCCCTTGTCGGAAACGCGCAGCACTGGACGGAAGGCGAGCAGCGGCGCAGCCGAACACAGTCCGTGGCGCTCGCGGCCGTGGCGGCGGGATATCTCTCGACATCAACGCCCGCACAATCGCCGTCGATGCAAGTGGTGCCGATCAATCGATTTTTTCCTGAAGATGGCATGCCAGCCATTTTGCAGCGGAGTTCTGCACCGCCGATCACGATCGCGGAACGCTTTCGCAACGACATTGCTGCCGCTGCCGATGGTGTGGCGCGCGAGTCCTCTGCGCTCGCCACTAGTCCGGCAGGCCCATCGCGATTGGCGTTGAGTGACGGTGTCCGACGCGCGCTCATGGGATTAGCGGATGTTGCGGAGAGTTACGGTGCGGCCAGTATTGCCACGCTGTCGACGCGGATGGCTCGCTCCCCGCTCGAGCCATCGCGCGAGCGCCTCACGGTGCAATCGTTGGCGCAGCTGTTGATGAATCGCGAGCTCACCGACCACGAGCTCGCCGCGCGCGTCAAAGACGCGACGATCGCGTGGCGCAGTGTCAGTGGTGGTGCCGACGCCGCACCGACGATCACGGAACCGGTCATCGTACCGATCGACACGTTGCTGTATCGCGGACATTCTGCCGTGTCACGCGCGCGCGAGGTGCGCGATGAGTTACGCACGTATTGGGAGCGCGGAAGTTTGGCCGAGCCGCGGGCGCATGCGTTGTTTGAAGAGCTGTCGGATTTATTGAATCTCGCGGGCACCACATGACGACATCACGTCGTTCATGACACGCAGTTGGAAAGGATGGCTTGGGATCACGCTCAGCGTCGTACTGTTGTGGTGGACGTTGCGTGGGGTGTCGTTGCCCGCCGTGTGGGATGTGTTGCGTCACTCCAATGTGCTGCTCTTTGCTGCAAGCACGCTGGTTTCCACGTGCATTTTTCCGCTGCGTGCACGACGGTGGCAAACCATCCTCGAGCCGACGGCGGGCGTGTTGCCATTCGGTGCCCTGTGGCGGAGTACCGCCATTGGCATCATGGTCAGCAATATCTTTCCGTTCAAAGCCGGTGAGTTTGCACGACCGCTTGCGCTCACGCGTGAGCAGTCACGCGTGAAATTATCAACGGCGCTTGCGTCACTTGCGGTTGATCGAATCTTTGATGCCATCGTCGTGTTCACCCTGATGTTCAGTGCAATGCTCGATCCGCTGTTTCCATCGGGCGTCACGCTAGGCGGACGCACGGTACCACAGTTGGCGGCCGGTGCCGTATTTGTTGTCGTCACGCTGTTGCTGGTGAGTTACGGCATGGTGTTGCAACCAGCGCGCGCGATGCAGCTGGTGCACGGTATGGCACATCGCGTGATTCCAAAACACGAAATAGCCATTGTGCAATTTGTCGAGCACGCGATTGGCGGGCTTGCCGTACTGAAAGATTCGCGTCGATTTCTGGCCGTCCTGGCATGGGCACTTTTACATTGGCTCGTCAACGCGTTGGGCATCTACCTTGGACTGCTGGCAGTCGGCATCGACGTTCCGGTGTCGGCAGCGTTCTTTTTACAGGGCGCGCTTGGACTTGCGGCGTCGATTCCCAGCGCGCCTGGTTTCTTCGGCACGTTCGAGGCCTTTGCGAAAGTGGGATTGGGCGTGTACGGCGTGCCGAGCAACTTGTCCGTCAGTTGGGCCATTGGATATCACTTGCTGACATTTATTCCGATCACTGCATTCGGGGCGTATTACGCGGCGAAGCTGGGTGTGTCCATGTCATCGTTGCGTCGCGCGGAGAATGCTTTGTGAACAACGGATCGTCGAGTGTGCCCGTGCGAACCGTGTCGCGCGCCCATGCCAAAATCAATTTGTTCCTGCGCATTCTCGCGCGTGAAACAAGCGGTTTTCACAGTATTGAGACGGTCTTTCAAAAGCTTGCATTGCACGATGTTGTACACGTGGCGACGAACAATCGAGAGCGTTCGTTGTTGTGCGAGGGTCCGGCGATGCCATCCGGTGGACTCGGTGCGCAAGAAAACAACATCGCGTGGCGTGCGGCCATCGCGTTGAGTGACGCCACGCGATGGGATACAGGATGGGAGATCACTATCGAAAAGCACATCCCGGTTGGTGGCGGGTTGGGTGGGGGCAGTGCCGACGCCGCAGCGGTGTTGCGCGCGATGAATACGCTGTGTCCTCATCCGCTTGATCACGAATCCCTCATTGCGCTTGGTGGTACACTGGGCGCCGACGTGCCGTTTTTTGTGAGTGACGCAAGTTTGTCCTTGGCCTGGGGGCGCGGCGATCGCTTGTTTACGCTGTCGCCATTGCCTCGCATGGCGGTCACCCTTGTTGCATTTGAAAATGGTGTAAACACCGGACACGCATATGCAGCGTTCGCGTGGTCACGGTCGGACGGCACGCCGGACGTGGTCGCCAATCCCAAGGCCGGAGTGGTGTACAGTGAACACGTCTTCTCCTCATGGGACAACGTGTGTGCGGTTGCGGCAAACGACTTTGAAGCGGTTGTCCCCTCGATGCACGCGGGGGTTGCGGCAGCATTGCCGCTCGTTCGCGCCGCCGCACAGCGTGTGCGTGACGCTGGAGCACCAGCGATCGGGATGATGAGCGGTAGCGGTGCGACATGTTTCGTGGTGCATCCACACGGCGTCGACGTGTCACTTCCGGTTGGGATAGCGGCGTACATCGTGCGCACGGATACGGCGTAGCAGGCCACCAGTATTGCTCGCCGTGCAGTGAGCGCGACCGTATGTTGATGCTTCGAGTTCGTGCGGTGACTGCTGTTTCCCCGATTTCGCGGGTTTTGCCATGCCGAAGTTGCTCACCGAGTTCATCGGGACGTTTTTCTTGGTGTTGTCTATTTGCCTGAGCGTGGCAACCGGTTCCGCAATGGCGCCGCTCGCAATTGGTGGCACGCTTATGGTCATGGTGTATATGGGCGCGCATGTGTCTGGTGCGCATTACAATCCTGCGGTATCGTTTGCGCTCGTGCTTCGTGGCGCGCTGTCGGTTACCGACATGCTGAAGTATTGGGCGGTGCAGCTATCGGGCGGTGTTGCTGCGGCACTGACCGCCGTACAAATCGTGGGGAAGAGCGTGCCGATTCATCCGGGCGCCGGTGTCAGCGCGACGTCGGCACTATTGGTGGAAATCTTGTATACGTTTGCGCTGGCCCTGGTGGTGTTGAACGTGGCAACGGCCAAGAAAACCGATGGGCGAGGCTTCTACGGATTGGCGATTGGTTTCACGGTAGCAAGTGCGGCATTTGCCGCGGGCGGTATTTCTGGTGGTGCGTTCAATCCGGCCGTGGGAACGGCGCTCACGCTGGTAAGCCAAACTGGGTTTGGCGATCTCTGGTTGTACTGGGTTGGTCCGTTGGTTGGTGGCGCGTTGGCCTCAGTGGTATTTCGCGTGCAAGAGGGCGCGCCATAGCGCTGCACGGTTGGCCGCGTTCCATTCACCAAAGTGGATGGAATGCGGGTCACAGCGATTTTCGGCCCAGTGAATGCGTGCCCCGCACCTCGCCGATCGTGTGTCGATGACGTAATCTTGGGGAACGTCCGGCCATCCAACCGGTCCTTGTCCCTTCTCCCGATTGATCTCCATGCGACACGCTTTTTTGTACGTTGGCGGTTTCGAGCGCAACTTTGACAAACTGACCACGGCGTCCACGTCGTTTGAAGGCAGCGACGGCCAGTCGCACACGTACGCGCCGTGGCCGTCCAGTGCGAATGGCCTGCGCATCAGTTACATGGAAAAATCTGGCAAGAAGTTTGTGGCTGTGCGCGTGGGCGATGGCACGACGGATGTGGTGCTCGCGAACGAGCTCGTCC
>JAYTTR010000469.1:0-16896 GCA_043744935.1 Gemmatimonadaceae bacterium | reverse complement strand
CAAATACCTGTGCCTCGCCCCGCGACGCAGCAAGTCGCGCAAGCGGCCGCGGCAGCGCAACTCGCACAATCTGTCTCGGCTGCGCGTGTGAGCAATGTCACGAGTGCGAGCACCGCTGCACACATCACTCCGCCCTCCCTTGAACATGTGCGTTCACGCTGGAGCAGCGTGGTGGAGACCGTGCGAAAAGCCGGACGTGGGATGGTGGCAGAGTCGCTGCAACGCATCACGCCGCTCGAGGTGACGACGCATGGCGCGGTGCTGTTAGGATACGCCGCAACTGATGACACGTTCGCGCGTGCGGTCGATAGTTCGCGCGCCGATGTTCTCGCCGCCATGCAGGCCTGCCTTGAGGGCGTCACCGCATTCTCGCTGCGCGCGCAGACGGCGCCCGCAACGCACGCTGTTCGGAATAACACGCGCCTCACGCAAGCCGATGCGCAACAGCAGCGACTCGAGCAGCTATCGGCACGTGATCCGCTGCTCGAGGCCGCCGTCCGCCTGCTCGATCTCGAACTGTTGAACTAACGCGCCGCAATTCGCATCGGCGCTGCACCCACCATCGCACTATCACTACGTTTCGATCATGGCTGACATCTTCAAGTTGATGGAGCAATTCAAGAACATGCAGGGCAACCTGCAGAAGGCGCAGGAGGATCTTGCGCGTCAATCGTTTAGCGGGTCCGCCGGCGGCGGCATGGTCACCGTTGAATGCGACGGCAAGATGCAGGTGAAGCGCGTCAAGATTGATCGTACCGTGGTCAATCCCGACGACATCGAGATGCTCGAAGACTTGATTGTCGTCGCCACCGCCGAAGCGCAGAAAAAAGCGGGCGAAAGTGCCATGACCGAGATGAGCAAAGTCACCGGCGGAATCGAACTGCCGTTCAAGTTGCCGTTTTAAGCGCACGCGCGCGCATGTCCATTATCGATACGCTCACGGGCGAACTCGCGCGGCTGCCCGGCATTGGCCGGAAAACCGCGCTGCGGTTGACGTATCATCTGCTTAGACAGCCGGCCGAGCAAACCAGACGCCTGGCGGAAGCGCTGGTTGCGCTGCGTGATCGCGTGCGGGCGTGTGATCGCTGTCGCAATCTCACCGAGATGCCCATCTGCGCGATCTGTGCCGATCCGCGTCGTGATGCGACCACGATTTGTGTGGTGGAGGAAGCCTCGGATATCGCGTCGATCGAACGCGCCGGAGAGTTCCGCGGGCTTTATCACGTGCTTGGTGGACGACTCTCGCCGCTGGATGGTGTTGGTCCGGATGATCTGGCCATTGGGCCGTTGCTGGCTCGTATCGGCCCCGAGGCGGTACGCGAAGTCATCCTCGCGACAAATCCGTCCCTCGAGGGCGAGGCGACGGCACTGTACGTCCAGCGTCAGTTGGCGTCGCAGTCGGTACGGGTCACCAGAATCGCGCGCGGCTTGCCGGTTGGCGGCGACCTCGAATATGCCGACGGTGTAACGATCGCCCAGGCGCTCTCGGCGAGACGTGAGATGGTGTGAATGCCGATGGCGAGATGGCAAGCGTGGCGGCAAAGGTTACTTTCGATGGTCGCTACGCGTTGATAGTGCGCAACTCCTTTCTCGTGAAGGACTGCTCGTTCCCCTTGTCCCCACGTTCATGTCCGTCGGCGCAGCCACCTGGTCGTTCACTGAGGATGACTTCGGGGCCATCACTATTACGCTGCAGCGCTTTCTCTACGATGCCAAGGCGCGCTGCGCACTTATCGTCGATCGGAGTGGTCAGCTGGTTGCCACCGTTGGCGAACCGCCCACGTTTGATGCGACCGCATTTGCCACGCTGACAGCCGCCGATTTTAGCGCCAACGATCAACTCGCGCGTCTCATCGGCGAAAGCGATTTCAGCGTGCTCTTTCATCAGGGTGAACGCGAGTCGATGTATCTCGCCGACATCGCGCGCCGAGTCATTCTGGTGGTGTTGTTCGACAATCGGACGACGCTTGGGCTAGTGCGGCTTCGCATGCGTGGCGCGGTAGACGAACTGACAAAAATTTTCGAGGGCGTTTTCGCGCGTGGCAGCAGCGCCCACGCCGCGCCGCCGGGCTTTCTGGCTGGTGCCGAAGACGAGATTGACCGCCTTTTCCAGTAAACGCTCGCGATGTCGATGATCAATTACGCCTCCCGCGAGATCAACTGTAAGATTGTTTATTACGGCCCGGGACTCGGCGGCAAAACCACTAATCTCGAATACGTGTATGGCAAGGTGTCGCCGAACACGCGAGGGAAGCTCATTTCGCTCGCAACGGAAACCGAGCGTACGCTCTTTTTCGACTTTCTCCCGGTTGATCTCGGGACCATTCGGGGCTTTCGGACCCGATTTCATTTGTACACGGTGCCCGGACAGGTCTACTACAACGCGAGTCGTAAGCTCATCTTAAAAGGTGTGGACGGCGTCGTTTTTGTTGCGGACTCGCAAACCGAGCGCGCTGAAGCAAATCTTGAGTCCATGCAGAACCTGTACGACAATATGGCGGCGTACGGATACGATTTGACACGCATGCCATTCGTCATCCAGTACAACAAGCGCGACCTACCAAACGCTGCACCGCTGGCCGAGTTGCAAACGATGCTCAATCCTGGTTGGGAAGTCACCGATCCAGCGCGGATGCGCGGACTGGCCGATCCCGTCCGACCTGGCGAGTTGCTCATCTCGCAACTTCCGACCGGTGAGTGGGTGGAACGATCTCCGTATTTCGAAGCGGTTGCCGTTACTGGCGATGGTGTCTTCGATACCCTGAGAGCAGTGTCAAAGCTCGTCCTCAAGACGCTCGCCTGAGCCTTTCGTGAATCTTCCCAACGCGATCACCGTCGGACGCATTGCCCTGACGCCGTTGATCGCGTGGCTGCCCTTCACCACGACGTGGAGCGCACGGTTCGCTGCCTTTGCGCTGTTCACGATTGCCGCCGTCACCGATTATTGGGACGGGCATCTGGCGCGGCAGAACAACATGGTCACCGATCTCGGGCGCTTGCTCGATCCGCTGGCGGACAAACTGCTATTGTTGGCGACATTGGTGCCGATGTACGTCATGCAGCGACATTTCTTGTTCATCTCGCCGCTTGATGCCGTGCTACCTGTGCCATCGCCATTCTTGTTTAATACGCCATTTGGTCGCGTGGCATTTCCGTTGTGGATGCTCTTGGTCGTGCTTGGCCGTGAAGCGTTTATGACCGTGTTTCGACAAGTCGCCGCTCGTCGCGGGTTAGTGATTGCGGCAATCGGTCCGGCCAAATGGAAGATGGCATTTCAATCGCTGTGGATGGGGTCTGCGTATTTCTGGTTTTTTGCGGTGACGGCGGCAGCGAAGCAAGGGTGGACGGAGTTGCCGTGGTGGCAATCATTTGCGCAATTCAACGGCCTTGTGGGCGTGGGCAGTATGGTGGGAGCGGTGGCGCTCACCTTGTGGAGTTTGTGGCTGTATTTGCGTCGGTATGGATCGCGGGTCATGCGGGGAGTTCTGCGCGCGCAGTGATGATTTGCGCCGGGATAGTGACGTAAGCGTTCTCGACCGTATGATACAGGTGTTGTCGCTGCAACTCGACAGTTACGTCTGAGTTCACGCCTAAGTAAACCATCTAGCAATGAAACAGGCGGCCGGATTGCATTTATAGGCACGGCCCGATCATTGCTATTATGCTGAGTCATAGCGCTAATATTCGCGGGCAACTTTAGTCCGGTTACCCCTGAAAAATTAGCGGCGGTTCCCTCTTCACTGGAAATCACGCATGAATGGAAAGCTTTTAGTAGGCCTCCTTCTTGTCGCAGCGTCTGTTTCCGCGCAAAGCACAACCGTTTTAGGCTCTGGCAGTTCGTTTTCGAACGCGGGTGCTTCGAGCATCGTCGATCCTGCTTGTGCTTTCTCTTACAACACGTGGTGTGCCCGCAATGTGCGCAACAATGGTTCGGTAGGCATCACGACCACTTACGCGCGCTCCGGCAACGGATCGCTGGAATTCGGCGGTCCGAATCCCTCGAGCTACAAATCGGATTTTGAATACTACCTCAATCCGCAAAGTCAGTTCACCCTCAACAGCCTCCAGTCACTTGGCTATGATTGGTTTCGCTCCAGCAGCTCTGGAGCCGCAAGCCAATTCGCACCGGCGCTGCGGCTAATTCTCGCGGATAACTCCTACCTGGTGTACGAGCCCGCTCTCAACGGCACTACCAAAAACACCATTTTTTCTCAACCCACTGATAGCTGGCAAACTGCGTCTTTTGGGAACGACGGATTTGTTTGGTGGACGAAAGAAGGCACGCAACTCGCATATTCTCTCACAGATTGGAAGGCCGGTCGCACAACGTCGAACAACCTTTTCTTAAATGGTTCGGCCATTGTGGTTGGTTTCAGTACCGGAATCGGCTCAGGTTGGCCGGGATCGTTCAGCGGCGCGGTAGACAACATCAGCTTCAAAACGTCTCAGATGGACGTATCGAAATCTTTCAATTTCGAAGTTGCGCGTTCCACGGTGCCTGAGCCTTCCACGTATGCACTCATGGCTGCTGGTCTCGCTGTTGTTGGTCTCGCAACTCGTCGTCGACGTCGCGTTGCATAGATGTCCGCAGTGAGACGATAGTTTGTGAATGCCCTCGCATCGATGGTCGATTTCGAGGGCATTTACTTTTCAGCTCAGAAAGATTTTCATCGATAGCAGTCTCGACCGTATGATACAGTCTATTTGGCACACACTCGACACACTTGAGGTCCATCACAATCCGTTATAGCATTTCTCCTCTGAAGACCGTACGAAAATTGTCCGTCGCACGCTGGCGCAACCATTGCTACATTGTTGTGAATTCACGTCGTTCTCGCGCAAATCACTTGCGCGATGAGAATTCAAACCCGCGGTTGCCAGGAGTCGCAATGAGAAAAAGCCTGTTCGTCGCAGCAGCACTGGTGTCCACCACTTGGTCGGTCGCGAGCGCCCAGGTAGTCCCCAGCGGCAACTTCGGAGCCATTCCGTCCGGCGTCACCTTTGGCGGAAGCGGAATTCCGGGCCCCGTCGAAACGTTCGCGTTCGGACTGAATAACGTGAACATGCTTGTTTTAGGGGCGAGCCAGCGTGGAACAAATGCCGCGATCACCAACGATGGGGCGGGCACCTACACCGCGTTAGCAGGCGCTGACATTAGTAGCGCTCCGGTTGCGAACTATGCGCGCTGGAATTTCAATTTTTATGCTGGTGGAACGAGCGCTGGGGGATACGACTACCGCTTGTACTACGATTTCAACCCAAGCGCCGGCAACTCACTCGCAACCCACGGCTACGCACAGTTTTCAGGTGCCTGTGCCTCTACTTGCGTGAACGCCTATCAAGATTCGTACAATTTGGGAATGTCATTTCTCAGCACCGCAGTTGCCAACAAAATCGCTCCGCCGCCGGGAACGTTCTCAAACACCACTGCCGGCGAGTACACTTTCGCCTTGATCGTCTACGACCGTACCAACAACGTCTCGACATTTCAGAATGAACTCGGACGTGCCGCCATTCGCGTCAATGCCGTGGGTGGTACCGTCGTCCCCGAGCCGTCCACGTATGCACTGATGGCGGCTGGCCTCGCAGGACTCGGACTCGTTGCACGCCGTCGTCGCCGCACCATCGCCTAACGCTCTAACGCTCCACTGGTCTCCACTGCACCAAAACGCCCCCGGATCCTCATCGATCCGGGGGCGTGTTCATTGCCACCCACGCTAAATTGCGCATATGAACATCGAAATCGTCACAATCGGCGACGAGCTTCTGCTCGGCTTCACCATCGATACGAACGCCGCTCACCTCGCGCGTGAACTCGCAGCATTTGGCATCCGTGTCGTACAGCGCGCGACGGTAGGTGACGACGCCAACCAAATCGCCACGGCAGTGCGTGACGCGCTCGAACGCACCGGCGCCGTGATCACCACCGGTGGACTCGGTCCAACCGCGGACGACCGTTCGAAACCCGCCGTCGCCGAAATATTTGGCCGTGCGATGATCCTCGATGCCGAAATCCTCAGCAATCTCGAAGCACGATGGCTCAAGCGTTTCGGACACGAACTCCCCGCGAGTAATCGGCAACAAGCGCTCGTGCCCGAAGGCGCAGCGATCCTCCAGAATCGACACGGTTCAGCACCAGGCATCTGGCTCGAGGACAAACAACATCGCTTCGTGTCCATGTTGCCCGGCGTGCCGAGAGAAATGCGCGGCATGCTTGCGGACACACTGTTGCCACTACTGCGCGCGCGCGCGGGGAGCAACGGACCTGTCATTCGATCACGGACCATACGCACCGTCAACATTGCGGAGTCGGCCGTCGCCGATCGTCTCGGCGAACTGGCGAGAGGCGTACTGGGATTGCCGTTGGCGTATCTTCCAGGCAGCGATGGCGTCGATCTCCGTCTGACATCGGCATCACTCCCCTCCAACGAAGCGGACAAAATTCTCGCCGACGCTGCCGCGCTCATTCATGAAAAAGTTGGACGCTACGTGTATGGCGAAGGCGACGATGACCTTGCAGCACTTATGCTCGCCGAGTGTGCAAAACGACACGCCACCATCGCGGTAGCCGAGAGCTGCACGGGTGGATTGCTCGGCAGTCGTCTCACTGCAATTCCTGGTTCGAGCGCCACATTTCTCGGTGGTACGATCGCGTATAGCAACGACGTCAAAGTGCGTGAACTCAACGTGGCTGTTACCGATATTGCGGAGCATGGCGCAGTGAGTGAGGCCGTTGCTCGCGCGATGGCATCGGGAGCGCGTCATCGTTTTAACAGCACGATCGGTATCGGAATCACGGGTATCGCTGGACCAGATGGGGGCACGCCCGAGAAACCCGTCGGCACAGTGTGGGTAGCAATCGATGTGGCAGGTGACGTGCACGCCGCACGCGCTGTCCTTCCGGGAGACCGAAACGAAATACGGTATCGCGGTGCGCAACTTGCCCTCGACCGGTTGCGTCGCGCATTCACGAACGACGCAGAGTCCGTCGCGTGGATGACACGTGCGTAGCACTCACTAAACTTTCATTGACCACGTACGTACGGACGACAGAGACCAACTATGACTGATCCAGCAAACATCGCACCACCTGATGATGCCGCCGATGACGCGACAGACATCGCTCCAGTCGACGCCGATAGTATGCAACACGAACTCAGCGAGCAGAAAGATCGCTATCTGCGACTCGCCGCCGAGTTCGACAACTTTCGTCGTCGTGCGACAAAAGAACGGCAGGAAGCAGGATGGCGCGCGCAGGGAGAACTCGTGCGCGGAATTCTCGACGCGATCGATGACATCACGCGATTCGCACACGTCGACCCCACCACCCTGACATCGGAAACGGTGGTCGACGGTGTGTTGATGGTGGAGAAAAAGCTGTTCAAGTCGCTGGCCGGGCACGGCTTCGAAACAATCGATCCAACTTCGCACCCGTTTGATCCGGCGCGACACGAAGCAGTCAGTACCGCTCCCGCTGCAACGGCCGATGAAGACGGTGTCATTGCCGCGACATTTCAAGTGGGCTACGTCATCAATGGCCATGTGTTGCGTCCGGCGCGCGTTGTGGTGAAGCAGTGGACCGGCGGCGCACAGCCCCTTGCCTCCTAATCATGGCGAGCAGCAAGGACTTCTACGCGGTGCTCGGTGTTGCGTCGTCGGCAACGGCGGACGACATGAAGAAACAGTATCGACGACTTGCGAAGAAGCACCATCCTGATGCCAATCAGAGTGATCCGAAAGCATCGGAGCGGTTCAAGGAAATCTCCGAGGCGTACACGGTGCTTGGCGACGTGGCCAAACGCAAAGAGTACGACGACATGCGTCGGCTTGGAGCCTTTGGCGGATTCGCGTCGCGTCCATCGGGCGGCGCGCAGTCGTCCCGCTCCAGTGGTTTTGGATCAGCGCGACCAGGTCAATCCGGTTCCGGTACGTTCAACGAATTTGACGTTGGTGGCATTGGCGGGCTTGGCGACCTCTTTTCGTCAATGTTTGGTCAAGGCGCCGCGCGACCACAGCAACGCGGACCAGAACGCGGCCAAACAATCGAGCAAACGGTCGACGTTCCGTTTCGCATCGCGGCGATGGGCGGCAAGGTACCAATAGATCTTGAAGTGAACGAAGAGTGCGCGACGTGCCATGGATCGGGTGCGGCACCGGGCGCCACGTTGCGTCCATGTGGAGAGTGCAGTGGACGCGGCGTCATTTCGTTTGGCCAAGGAAGTTTCGCGGTCAATCGTCCGTGCCCGGTGTGCATGGGACGCGGACAAGTTCCGACCGAGCGTTGTCCCACGTGTAACGGGGCGGGCGAACAGCGCGTCAGGCGTCGCGTACTTATCGCCGTGCCTGCAGGTGCGGAGAGTGGCGCGAAGGTTCGGCTGAAAGGGCAGGGCGGGAAAGGCGCCGCCGGCGGACAAGCGGGCCATCTCGTGATCACGTTTGATGTGTTGCCAGATCGTTTTTACAAACGTGAAGGGCTCGATCTCATTGGCACGGTGCCGATCAACATTGCGCAAGCAACCTTGGGGTCACGCATTACCGTGCGCACGCTGGATGAAAAGAAAATCGCTATTCGTATTCCAGCAGGGACGTCTGCGGGAAAGCGTTTTCGTATTTCCGGACAAGGTATCGAGAAAGATGGCAAGAAAGGCGATCTTTTTGTTGAAGTCACGATCACGGTTCCGGAGAAATTATCGGATGCGCAAGACAAAGCGATGCGCGAATTTGCCGAAGCCGGTGGGCTGAAGTTTTGATGCAGCGTGCGCGCGGTCGCCTGTGTGCGCTCGCCGTGATCCTCGCGCTTTGCGTGACGTCGCACGCGGGCGCGCAGCCAGGCGATCGCACAGACGCGCATTGGAAGTTGGATCGATGCTTAGGCGGCATCACCTTCGGCGCACCGCAAAAACTTGCCGTCGCGTTTGGTGGTGGCTTCGTGCGCGAAGGCATAAGTCAACACAGCAGCGACTACTGCGCGTTTGGCGCCGCAAAGTTGGGTCTGGGTGGTGCGCGCGGTGCGATTGGATTTGCGCAATCGAAGGGCCCAAACGGTTCGGGCCTCGCGCTTTCAGCCGATGTCCTCCGCACGTTCGGCGCACCGCTCGGCGCCACGCGTATGCGCACGTACGTCGGCACATCCTTGCATGTCTGGCCTGTATTTGGATTGGGTGGAGACATTGGATACTTCGTTCGACTGGGCGATGCGCGCGGTGCATCGACGCTCAAACGCCAGATCGTGACGTGGTCAGTGGGCTTCGGCTTTTAGTCGCATGCCAACGCGATACGAATTCGAGCACGGGTGGTGGGAATCTGCGCTGTGTGCTCCACACGAATCGCTCCGCGGCATCGTGCATGGTCCGTACGTTGGTTGGACGCAACACACGACAATGCCGGTGACACGACGCGAAGTTGCGGGGACCATCATCCCAATCATTCTCAATCTGTCATCACCGTATCGCATTGTGAGCGGTCACGATGACGCACCGCGCTCGGTCATTCGACATTCGTTTGTGGCGGGGCTCTATGACACGTGGGTCGCCGTCGAGGGAGCGCGCGAGAGCAGTGCGTTGCAAGTCAATCTCACGCCACTGGGTGCACGCGCGATGCTTGCCGTGCCGATGCACGAACTCGTAAATCGTGTTGTTGCCATTGACGATGTATTCGGTGCGCGCGCGTCCACCCTGATTGAGCGACTCATCAACGCGCCGTCGTGGCGTACACGTTTTGTGGAGCTCGATCGGTTTTTATGCGAACGTCTCGCGAACGCGGATGCTCCTTCGCCGCACCTCCTGTGGGCGTGGGACCAACTCGCCAATGCGCGTGGAACAATGCCCATTGCATCGTTGGCAACGTCACTGGGATGGTCGCCAAAACGACTGATCTCGCACTTTCGCGATGGTGTTGGACTGCCTCCGAAAACGATTGCGCGTTTGATGCGCTTCGAGGACGTCGTGCAGCGCATCGGCGCACAGCCGTCTGTACACTGGTCGGCACTAGCGTACGACTGCGGCTATAGCGACCAGTCGCATCTGCACCGCGATTTCGTCGAATTTGCGGGCTGCACTCCCGTCGAATATTTGCGCACGCGACTTCCCGACGGTGGCGGCATCGTCGCCTAACGCTCATCACCGTGGTACAACGAAAAATTTGTTCAAGACGTGGTGAATGCTGACGCGTATCATCGACTCGTCGCCATCGCGAGCAGTGCGTCGCATCGTTCACTTCTACGGGTTGATAAATGGAAACCGTTCATACGCCGCTCCCGCCCAAACTGTACGCATGCCTCTCGTATCGCGATCCTGCGGCCGCGATTGAATTTCTTATGCGCGCCTTCGGGTTTGTCACCGTACTCATCGTGCATGACGACGACGATATCATCTCGCACGCAGAAATTGCACTCGGCCAAGAACTCGTGATGCTCGGATCGTCGAAACCGGAGTCGGGTTGGATCAGTCCCCTGGATTTACCTGCGGTAAACTCAACGATATGTGCGTATGTGCCCGACGTCGATGCACATTATGCGCGCGCGCTTGCCGAGGGTGCGACACTCCTACGACCGCTTGCTGATACTTCGTACGGCGCGCGGGAATACTCCGTAAAGGACACCGAAGGTCATCATTGGCACTTCGGCACATATCGTCCAACAGCAGCACCAACGGCGTAGTGTGATGTACGCGCGCTCGTTACGCGGCGACGATCTGCAATGTCCGACGTGCACGCTGCGCGGACGTTGCAGGGTCGTCGCGGATGCCGCGCTCGATCACGCCGCCACCCAATACCCAATCGTCGCGAAACAACACCATGGATTGCCCCGGTGAAATAGCCGGAATGGCTTCATCAAGCGCGAGCTCGATCGCGTCGGCACGCAGGTGTACAACAGTCGCAGAAACAGCACGCGCACGACTGCGCACTTGTACCTCGACACTGTCACCGATTCGTGGTGGTTCAGCAAGCCAGTTCAGTTCACGCGCCTCGAGCCCACGTCCAAGCAATGCTTCACGTGGACCTATGATCACCGCGCGCTCAGACGGCACAATTCCCACTACAAACATTGGTTCGGCAAAACCACCAGGTAACCCTTTGCGTTGACCAATCGTGTATCGCGCAAAACCCGCGTGTTCGCCAATCACCTCACCAGAAAGCAAACGCAGTGGCCCGCGCGAAAGTGCAGGCGCATCGACGCCGAGATGCTCTTCCAACACACGCACGTGATTGCCGTCGGGCACAAAACAAATGTCCTGACTCTCCATCTTTTCTGCCGTGCGCAAACCAAACCGACGCGCAAGCTCGCGCGTTTCTGATTTGGTCTGTCCACCGATCGGCAGAACGAGTCGATCAAGCACCGAGCGTTCAATACCCCACAAGAAATAGCTCTGATCTTTCGCCGGGTCGAGACCGCGCATGAGCGCCGCATGTCCGTTGGAATCACTCATGCGCGCGTAATGCCCGGTGGCCAGCCAACGCGCATCAATCGCGTCAGCCTTCAGCAACAGATCGTGAAACTTCGTAAACGTGTTGCACCGCACGCACGGAATCGGCGTGCGTCCGCGCGCATACTCACTCACGAAATCGGACAATACATCGTGCCCAAAGCGATCAACAAGATTCGTCACGTAGTGCGGAATGCCAAGAGTCTCGCACACGCGTCGCGCATCACTGGTCGAGTCAAGCGAACAACATGGACGGTCGGGTACATCACGACCGTCATCGTGCAGCTTCATCGTCACGCCAACAACGTCACAGCCTTGTTCAACGAGCAGTGCTGCAGCGACCGACGAGTCCACACCGCCTGACATGGCGACGAGCACGCGCTCTCCGCGCTGGGGTCCGCGCAGCGGCATTGATGACGACATGGGCAACATGCTCACGTGAACACGGGCGCATGGGTACCACGAGCCTTTGCCGCAAGTGTGGCTAACACATCAACGACGCGTGTCACACTGGCCTCATCGTTCAGGCAGCCCAGCGAGAAACGCAGGGCGGCGTTGGTGAGCACGGGAGCGACACCCATCGCCGATAACACGTGCGACGCGGAGACACTTCCGCTTTGACATGCCGACCCGGCGCTACACGCGATGCCGCGCAGATCGAGCGCCATGAGCATGGACTCACTGTCCGTACCCGGAATCGACACATTTGTAATGTGCGGTGCGCGTGAAGCGCCAGCGCCGTGGATCACGACGTCGGAAATGCGCTCGCGCAGCAACGATTCGAGCGACGCTTGCAACGCAGACAGTCGCGCGTGCTCGTGCACATGCTCAGCGAGCACCAATTCTGCCGCTGTCGCGAGACCGACCGCGAAGGCAACGTTTTCCGTGCCGGGACGACGTCCACGATCCTGCGTGCCACCGTGAAACATCGGTTCGAGTGGCGTGTTGCGTCGAATGAACAGCGCTCCAATACCTTTCGGGGCGCCGAGCTTGTGTCCGGAAATCGAAAGCAGATCGAAGGCGGTACGGCGCGCGTCCACGTCCACCTTGCCAAATGCCTGTACAGCATCGGTGTGAAAAACGGCGCCGACCGATTTGGCCTGCATCGCGAGTGCTGGTATGTCTTGAATAACACCTGTTTCGTTATTGACCCACATCACACTCACCACCGCGACCTGCGCATCGAGACAGCGCACATAGTCCTCCGCATCAACAACGCCGTTGCACGAGACGCGGACGATACGTTCACCACCGCCTTCAAGCGCGACTTGGTGCACGGCCGCGAGGACGGCCTTGTGTTCGGTGGGCGTGGTGACGGCAACCGTGCGTCCGCTGGCGCGCAACGTCCGTGCGACGCCCAGCACTGCAAAATTGTCCGCTTCTGTTCCACCCGACGTAAAACAAACCTCATCAGGGTGTGCGCCGAGGCAGCTTGCCACACGCTCGCGCGCTTCGTCGAGCGAAACGCGCGCTTCGCGACCCCATCGATGCACGCTGGATGGATTTCCAAAGCGTGCCCCAAAGAATGGGGCCATCGCGGCCATGACCTCATCGCGCACTGGTGTAGTGGCGGCGTGGTCGAGATACACGGGCGTGGTCATCAGAATAAACTTATCGAGGACGAAGACGGACTGCATCCGTCGTCCACCGGCTGCAATCGACCCAATGTTTACGACCTGCATTCACTGTACCGCCGATTTGGGCCGAAACGAGGCCTTCGAGATATTTCCCGTCGGGACGCGATTGGCGTTCGATGCCGCCCGTGGCCGCCTGTGGGTCGTGTGCCGCGCCTGCGACCGCTGGAATCTTTCCCCGCTTGACGAGCGCTGGGAGGCCGTGGAGGCCGCCGAACAACGATTTCGCGACAGTCGTCTCCGCGTCAGCACCGGCAACATCGGGTTGGCGAGACTGCGTGAGGGCGTTGATCTCATTCGGATCGGTGAACCACAGCGACCGGAGATGGCCGCGTGGCGATATGGCGATCAATTCGGTCGTCGTCGGAAGCGACAAATGCTCATTACAGGTGCTGTGGTTGGCGCGGCGGCAACCGTGGTTGGTGCCGTGATCTTTGTTGGCGCGTCGGCAGGATCTTTTGCGAGTGTATACACAAATGGTCGCCTGTGGGATACGCTGATTCACGGAAAGCCAAGCACCGTCGTCGCTCGCATTCCCGTGGATGGCACGTTGCTGACGGTACAACGGCGTCACGCGCGCATGAGCGTGATTGAGCGGGTTGGGCCCCTCGAACCATTTTCGTTGCGCGTTGAACACACCGGGGGAACCGCGCAGCTGATCGGTGAGGACGCGTTCCGTGCTGCCGCGCAACTGATGCCAACCGTGAATCGATTTGGCGGCTCGGCGCGCAATGTGAACGATGCAGTGGCGCTTCTCGAAACACTCGGTGGCGCCGCTCGCGTGCTCTCGCACGTGTCCGAGTCGTTCGGTGCAAACACGACGGACACACGCTGGAAATCAAAATCGCGGTGGGGCGCTGCGTCGGTCAAAAAACTCCCAGGTGTATTGCACGGACTACCGCAGCACGCACGGATCTCGTTTGAGATGGCGCTGCATGAAGAGAGTGAGCGGCGCGCGATGGACGGGGAGCTCGCAGCGCTCGAGCGGGCGTGGCGCGAGGCAGAAGAAATTGCCAAAATTGCTGACGATATGTTTGTTTCGCCGGCGATGCAGCAACACGTGGAGGCGCTGCGTCTCCCTCGCGAGCACAAATAGACGCGCCGTTCTGGCAATCCCGCACGCCAACGTTGGGCCGTGAGCAAACGCCCTGAATGGGATGCGCTGCAAACGGACGGCGACTCTGGTGATCTCTCCTACATCCCGGATCGCGCGCGCGATTGCGATCAGTAGCCACTACACCAACCGCAACATGGCGCGCACCGGAGCGGCGTCGGCACCATGTATCGCTAACGGTTGCGCGAGCAATTCGTATACCCCAGGCTCTACGTCACGAAGCGCGAGATTTTCCAACACGTACGAGCCCGCCGAAAAGAGCGTGTGATGCACCGGCAACTCTTCACTCGCGCGCGCATCTACACTTGGTGCATCGGTGCCCCACAGCCGTAGTCCATTTTGCACCATCCACGCCACCGCATCGGCATGCAGGTTCGGCCACGCGTCCGGAAACGCACCG
Source organism: Gemmatimonadaceae bacterium (assembly GCA_043744935.1). Classification (GTDB taxonomy): domain Bacteria; phylum Gemmatimonadota; class Gemmatimonadetes; order Gemmatimonadales; family Gemmatimonadaceae; genus Gemmatimonas. Next base: position 2,325 of record JAYTTR010000469.1, on the reverse strand, counting down.
TGCGACACGGAGTAACCGGTTCGACACAATACGCGCGTCGGCACGATCACGTCGGGGTCGTGCATCGTAAGTAACTCGACAACGAGTTCCCGTGGAATCACAATGTCGGGTGCACAATCACTCGGCAACGCAATTACATGGACGCGTCCAACAAAAACATCGGCGGGCAACGATTCACTGGCACCCCACGACGACTCGACATGCAGCGGCGCATCCGCATGCGTGCCGGCATGCGCACTCATCGTGAGCGCGCCCAAATTCACCGCGGCACCGTCTTCGCGCCGTGCCGTCCAACCACACGAGAATGGGACGTCGCCAGGCCACACGGGTACGTGCGCAGCGAAGGGCAGCGAGATGTCGATCAGCACCGCGTCAACCGCCCTTGCCATAAAATGCGCTTCGCACGGCCCACAACGCTGGGAAAAATCGCTGCGACATGGTGCGCGCGAGATACTTCGCACCTAGCGTACCACCAGTACCGGTCGTTCCGGGGCCGATAATGCGCTCCACCAATTGTACATGCAAAAAACGCCAGCGCGCAAACCGTTGCTCGAACTCCAGTAAGCCTTCAACAAGCAAGAACAACGGCGTCGGGCCGGGCCCCGAATACAGCACCTCCAGTGCCACGTGTTCGTGGTCCAGCAACGCCTCTACCAGTGCTTGCAACGTGGGCCGGGTGAGCGCTCGTGCAACAGCGGCCGGTGGTTCGCCATGATCAGCGATCGCCGCGAGGAAGTGCGGGTCGCGTAGGCCAGCGGTTGCTTCGATCGCACGAAACTGCTCGCTCTGTGATCCGCTTGACGCGCCCAGGTATCCACGAAATTGCGCAAACCGCTGCGGCGGCAATGTGTCGAGCGCCGACAATTGTTGGGCGACAATTTCCATCAACACATTGACGCGCTGTATCGCGAGCAACGCGCGCATGGTATCGAAGTGTTGGAGCGCCACAATCAACTGCTCCAATTCGTGCAGCAAAACTTTAAACCATAGCTCGCTGGCTTGGTGCACAACGATGAACAGCATCTCGTCTGGATGCTCCGGTGCGGATTGCACCGTCTGCAATGCGAGCAATTCGTCCACGCGCAGATAGGTGCTGTAGTTCATTCCAGCGGCGGCATCAGCCATGTCGGAGCTCGGGTTAAGTGAGCAGGCGCAACGATACGGCCGACAGTGTCAAAACGTCGACACGCTCAGCGCGGTCACGTCATCAACACGCATCGTTTCATCCGTAAAGAAGGGCTCACCATATCGCGCTCGAATGAGCGTGCCATAGTGCGCCGCCTGATGCATAACGACGTCGTACAGGGGTTCGCCATTCGGGAAAACTTCGCCTGCTTGAATTGCGCCATCAAATTGCGACGCATAGCAGCGAACGGCGGCCATCTTGCGGTCAAATTGCTCGCTGATGTCCACGACAAACGAGGGCTTGCCCGCGTCCTCGCGATACGTCAGCACATGCAGCAGCTTGAACGGTCGAAACGCTGGTGCATCGCCCGGCGCGTACTTGGCGAGCCCCGCTAAAAAACAGGCGTCGCGAACAAGTTCGGTTGCGCGACGATGATCCGGATGTCGGCCGCTGGGCGCCGGTGCAATCACGACTCGCGGACGAAGGCGTCGTAGCATCTGCACGAGCAGCGCGCGCGTGTCGTTGTCATTCCGAATGCTTGCGTCGGGCAGTCGTAGATTTTCGCGCGATGACAACCCCATCACGACCGCGGCCGCCTGCGCCTCCGCCGCGCGCAACTCGGCTGACCCACGCGTTCCCATCTCTCCCTGCGTGAGGTCCAAAACGCCGACAGTGTGCCCGGCGTCAACCGCGCGAATGAGCGTACCGCCGCATGTCAGTTCTGCATCGTCGCGATGTGCTGCGATCGCCAACAAATCGAGTCCAGTCATAGCGATCAACTTAACGCCCAACGACAAGAGTGCGGGTGCGATGCGTCAGCCAGCGCGCGCCAGGTACACCGCCACGCGTTCCGCGATTTGCTGCCCGCCGGCCACACAATCTCCCACGGACACACCATTTCGATAATTTCCAGCGAGATACAAACCAGGGTTCTCCACCTCCATCGCGTCGGCCGCGGATTTCACGGCCGCGTATCCCACGGTGTACTGCGGGATTGCCTTCGGCCAGAAGACATGATTCACGTACACCGGTTCGCCGCGCACACCGATCAATGCGTGCAAATCGGGCAACACGCGTTGCACAAGCACTGCTGTATTTTCACGCGCCAACGCTGGATGTCGCGCGCCACCGACAAAACAGGTGATCGTCACGTGCGACTCCGGGGCCCGCGCCGGAAAGAGCGACGAGCTAAATAATAC
>JAYTTR010000468.1:0-16920 GCA_043744935.1 Gemmatimonadaceae bacterium | reverse complement strand
CGCGCCGTCGCTCAATATGTGCAGGCAGGGCTTCACGAGTCTGGGGTGTCTACGAATATGACGGAAGGTCTTTCACAAGGTCGGTGGGCATTGCTCGACTATACCGACTGCGTGGTGCACGTGTTTCACCCGACGATGCGCCAGTTCTATCAGCTCGAACGGCTGTGGGGCGACGCAACGCCGGTCAAACTCGGGGCTGCCAAAGGGGGAGTACGGTGAAGCCGACAGGTAGGCGGTTCACACGATGGGCTGCAGTGCTTGGACTTGGTGCGGGTATGTTCGCTACGCCCGTTCATGCGCAGGGATACTTTGGACAAAATCAGGTGCAGTACGATCATCTGCGCTGGCGCGTGATCGAGACTGAGCATTTTCTCGTGCATTATTACCCCGAAATTGCTGATGTCGCTCCCGACGCTGCGCGTATGGCCGAACGGTCGTACGCGCGCTTGTCGCGATTGATGGCGCATCAATTCCGCGAAAAGAAACCCATTTTGTTGTATGGCTCACCAGGCGACTTTGCGCAAAGCAATGTCTTTGGCGATCTGGGCGAAGGCACCGGCGGTGTCACGGATCCGTTGCGCCAGCGCATGGCGCAATTTTTTACCGGAGATTGGGGCAGTTTCGAGCACGTGTTGCAGCACGAAATGGTACACGTGTTTCAGTTCGACATTTTCTCGCGCGGTCGCGCGGGCAGCGGTTTGCAAAACCTCGCGATGGTGAACCCGCCATCGTGGTTCATGGAAGGTCTCGCCGAATATTTCTCGATTGGCGACAAACATCCGTGGACGGATGCGTGGGTGCGTGACGGTGTCGTGAACGGCACGCTGCCAAGTATTCAGATGATGACGGAACGGCCGGACAAGTATTTTCCATACCGCTATGGGTTGTCCGTGTGGCAATTTGTCGGAGCGAAATGGGGAGACGAAGTCATCGGCGAAATCATGAACGCGGTGCCGAGTCTTGGTCTCGATCGCGCGTTTCGTCGCGAGATCGGCGTGTCACTCGATGAGCTGAGCGACGAGTGGAAGCAGGCCATGCAGGCCAAGTATTTGCCGCTGGTCGCCGAGCTTGATCGTCCGCGCTCGTTCTCGGATCCGCTGTTGTCGCAACGACGCTCCGGCAGCATTTCCAATTTGTTTGTGGCGCCCGCGTTGTCGCCCGATGGCAAGTACATCACGTACATCGCCTACGGCAGCTTGCTGCGCGGCGAAGTGTTCCCCGACTTGTATATGGCAAATGCGGAGACCGGTAAACGCATTGCGCGATTGGTGAAGTCATCCACCAATCCGGATTTTGAGCAGCTGCGTTTTATCTATTCGCAACCGTCCTTTTCCAATGACGGCAAGTTGCTGGCATTCACTGGACAACGCGGAGGACGTGACGTGTTGTATCTGCTCGACGTAAAGTCGCGCAATGTCATCAGGCGATTTGATGTCCCGCTTGATCAGGTGCTGAGTCCGACATGGTCACCCGACAACAAACGTATTGTGTTTAGTGGCATGCGGCACGGCATTAGCGATTTGTATATGGTATCGCTCGATGTGCCAGGCATGACGCAACTGACGAAAGATCAGTACGGAGATCTGCAGCCGCAGTGGTCGCCCGATGGTAAGACAATCGCGTTTTCAAGTGATCGTGGTGAGGAAACGGATTTCAGTATCCTCCGTGTGAGCAAGCTGCGCATTTCCCTGCTGGATATGGAGACGCAGAAGGTGACGGTGCTACCGGGTCAGGGCGGATTGAACATCAATCCGCAGTGGGCGCCCGACGGCAAGTCGCTTGCGTACATCTCGGATCGCACGGGCATTGCGAATGTGTTCTTGTACGACTTCGACGTGAAGTTGCATTACCAGCTGACGAACGTCGCGGGAGCCGTCACTGCCGTGGCAGAAAATTCGCCAGCGATCACATGGGCGCGTGGTGCTGACGTGTTGGCGTATGTGTATTACGAGAAGCGCGATCACTCCATCTGGAAGATCAAAGATCCGCGTCATCTCAAGAAGTTACCGTTTGTTGCGGCGACCGTAGTGGCGCAAGGCACGCTGATGACACCTGGCGCAGTTCGCGGCGCGACGCCGACGACGGGCGGAACAACAACGCCGCAGCCACCAGTGCCGATTGTGGTTGTCGATCCAACGGCGCATTTACCACAAGGTTCGGTGCGCGACACCAATGCGGCGCGTCAGTCCATTTATCGTCCAGGCAACGCGACGCCGCGCGCGTCCAGCGAAATGCCGGCACTCACGATCGCCAAGCTCTCCGAAACGGTAAGCATTCGCGCGCTGATGGACAGCTTCGACTTCAATTTGCCCGACACGACGAGGTTTCGTGACGGGCGGTACAAGGTCCGCTTTTCTCCCGAGTACATATCGCAGCCCAGTATTGGATACCAGGGCGGCGGCAACGGTGGGCAGGGCACGTATGGTGGTACGACGATTGTGCTCAGCGATTTGTTGGGCGATCACCGGCTCGCGCTTTCTGGTGCCCTCAATGGACAATTGAGTGATGCACAGTTGTTCATCGGATACACGAGTCTCGCCAACCGACTGCAGTACACGACGGGCGTGGCCGAGCAACCGTATTTGTTGTACGGCGGTGGGCAGCAAATCCCGGCGGGCGGCAACACGTTTGTGCAGCAACAGTCTTACACGCGACTTGTGTTGCGTGAAGCGTTCTGGACCGCGCTCTATCCACTCAATCGGTTTACACGATTTGAAATTGGTGCGCGATTTACGAACATCGATCAGCAAGTGTTCACGCTCACGCGGACGGTCGACTACACGTTCGGCTACGCGAGCGGCTACGAGCGCAGCAAATCGCAGAACGTCGCATCGGCAAACAACGTGTCGCCGACGGTTGCGTTTGTCACGGACAATACGTTGTTCGGCTATACGGGTCCGATTGCGGGCAAGCGTATTCGATTGCAAGTCGAACCTTCGTTTGGAACGTGGAGTCTCACGAACTATCTCGTGGATGCGCGCTCGTACGTCCCGATCTTGTTCAACTACATCACGTTTGCGACGCGCTTCTCCGGCAGCGTGGCGGTGGGTCGCGACGAGGGTCGTTTTCCGAAGTGGCTTGGCCGTCCGGACTACGTACGCGGTTACAACAACGAAGATTTGAGCGGTGTCCAGTGTACGGGTTTGCCGACCGACGCCGGTAATCAATGCAACAGCGTCGAGCTCATTGGTAGTCGCATCGCGTTCGCCAACGCTGAATTGCGCTTTCCAATTTTGCGTCGCATCAACGCGGGCTTCATTGGGTTACCACCGCTTGATGGTTTGTTCTTTTATGATGCAGGCGTAGCGTGGTCGGCGGGACAGACGGTGTCCGTGAATGCTCCCAAAAATTACGATTTTACGAAGCAGCGGGAGTTGCTTCGTAGTTACGGGTTTGGTTTCCGGCTCAATCTGTTCAACATTGCGATCGTGCGATGGGATTGGGCGGTGCCGGTCAGTCGTCCCGGAGCGAAAGGGTTTGGGACGTGGTTCTTTGGGCAGAGTTATTGAACGACGGTTGGTGAGGATGGCGTAAGGAGTGCGGCCCTGTACCGATGTGGTGCGGGGCCGCTTTTTCCAACGGCCTGTTGATAGCGTACGCAAACAGCCGCATGTGGTAGCGTCTGCGTATCGGAGCCGCCGCGACTTCCACGAAGTCTCCCGTCCCCCTCCCCGCTCCACCCCGCGCCGGATACCTTATCTTCGTGCGCACGCTCCTCGCGTCGGCGCTCGTGCTCCTTGCGTGCGGCTGTGCGGATCGCTCGTCCCGCCCCTCTGGAGCCGGCGCCTCTCCCAGCATTCCTGATGGTCCCGACCCAATCGTTCTGCGTGTTCAGCAGACCGGTGGTTTTGTCGCAGCCTACGCCTACCCGCGCCTCGACAGCGCACTTTGGCGGTCGTCCGCTCGCGCACCGGCACTCGATCACGTCATCGCCTTTGGAGCCGAGGACGGATACGTCGCCGCCACCGACGCCGCCGATGCCCCTATTCGCATTGACCTTCGCCTCGGCACCGTATCGGCCATCAAAGGCGACCTACTTAAAACCGTCTCGTCTTTTGATGGATCAGCAATCTACGCATTAACCAGTAGTGGCGAACTCACTCGCTTTACCACGAGCGGCGGCGATTGGAAGTTCAAAGCGCCGTTGCCCGCGGCCGCACTCTTTGCGCAGGGCGACGGCACGCTGATCGTTGCCGGCGCGAACGCAAAACGTGTTGTGGTCTGGCGCGTACGTCCACCCGGACAAGTCGTGGCCGACAGCCTTTCCTTCGACGTCGGCGGCGATCCAGCAAACGTCGCGCGCACCATCTCGGCGACGTCTGGCGCCGTGGGCGATCGCGTGTATTTTGGCGCCAACCAATCAGTAATTGCCGTTCGCTCGCGTGATATGAAAACTGCGCTCGAGGTCAACCTTGGCGATCCCGTGTTAGCCATCGCCGCGACGCCCAGCGGTGATCGATTATTTGTCGCGCTTGCCGGGCAAAAAGCATTGCGCATTGTCGATCGCTTCGATGGTGTCGTGACCGGTAAAATCAAATTGCCGACGGAGAGCCACGACCTGCGCATGGACCCGTTAGGTCGTCTGCTGCTCGCACGCGGGCAAGGCGACACCGTCTACGTGATCAGCCTTGGTAGCGATGCGGTGCAAGGCGTCGTCCACAGCGCGTGGCGTGGCGATTTGCCGTTGGTGTTGGCCGACGGTGCGATTGCGCTCGCTCGCGGCGACGATGTGGTCTTCACGAACACCGTCACACTCGGTGACGCACGAACGATTGCGAAAGGCGCGCGTGATTTTTGGTATGCGCTTCGGTGGAACGGCTTTCGTCCGCGATCGGCCGGACTCGATCAACCCGTACAGTTTCGCACCAGTGCACCGCGCGATTCATCAGACGCACGCGAGACGCACGATGTGCGCGACACCTCGATGAAGCACGACTCTGCGGCGTCGACCGTGTCGCCGCCGCCGGCGGATAGCATAAATCGTACAAATGACAGTCAGTTCACCGTATCCTTTGCCGCCGTGCTCGACGAAAAGATGGCGCGCACATTAGCGTCCCGTATTCGCGTTGACGGGCAAGCGCCGCGCATCACCACTTCAGAACGATCAGGCAAGACCTTGTATCGCGTTGTACTTGGGCCGTATTCATCTCGTGATCAAGCAGATCGCGTCGGCAAATCGTCGGGGCAGAGTTACTGGGTCTTTCGAGGAGCACCGTGACAAACTTTGCGGTGACAGCATCCGAAGCGTGGGAAAACGACGGTATGCGGCTATCGCCGCTGCTCGATGGCATCTTTGCCGTCGTCGTCGCGGGCACGGACGCGGCCGCCGCGGCATCGGTGGCCATCGGTATCGCGCGTGTGCAAGGTGAAACACGACGGGTTGCTGTCGCAGACTTGGTCGGTGAGTCCGCTCCGCTCGAAACGCTCCTCACCGGCGACGACCCACATGGCATTGCCGACAGTTTTCTTTACGGCGTCTCGCTCAATAAAATTGCGCGACCAATGCGTGATGTCCGCAACGTGTTCTTGATGCCGAGTGGGACGGAGTCGGTCGCACATGAAGCGGTGTATGCGAATGAGCGATGGAGACGTCTGGCTGCGGGCTTTCAACAAGTCGGCGCGTTACTCGTTGTTGTCGCTGTTCCCGGTACTCCAGGCTTCGCCGACTTGTGCGCGTACATTGGCGCGCTGTTACCCGTTGGCGATACTGCGTTTCCCGCGCCAGCAGGTGTGCCAATTCTCGCCCCGCCACCTCCGCCAGCGCCATCACCGCCGCCGCCACCGCAGCGCGAAAGCGCCGCACGCGCACGCGCCGCAGCGGCGGACAACGCAGAAAGTCGCAATCGCAAACTCATCGTGCTGCTCGTCGCGCTCGGCGGCGTTGCCGTGGCGATTGGTGCGCTGCTGCCGCAAATCCGCGACCGACTTCCAGCGCCAATACTCGCGCTTATCACTGGTCGCTCGCGCGACACCACCAGCATTGTGGTGCCCGCCAGCATCGATAGCGTACAACTGAAAGCACGCCGCGACAGCATCACCGCCGACTCGCTCTTCCATGCAGCGCCCGACAGTACACGGGCTGTCAGCGCGGACAATGTGAAGACGTCCGCGCTGCCAATCACGCCGCCGCTCGTTATTGCGAATGCGGCCGATTCGGCAATATCATCGCGCTACGCCGTGTATTTTGCGACAGCAAACACGCTCGCTGCGGCGCTGCCGGATGCGCGCGTTCGAGCGTTGCAGGCCGTGGCTGTTTCGCCGGTATCGGATAGCGGCGAACAGTGGTTTCGCGTCACGGTTGGTGCGCTCGGCACGCGCGCTGGTGCGGACGCGTTGCTGGCCCGCATGCGCGCCGATCGCCTCGTGGGATCGGGCAGTATTGTATCGGTACCATTTGCGCTTCGGCTTGATTCCGGTGTGGTGATCAGCACCGTGCGCGCGCGTACGGTGGCCTACACGAAACGCGGAATCACGGCCTACGCGCTTCAACAGGCAAATGGCAGCGCCACGATGTACACGGGCGCATTCGAGTCGCCACAACAAGCGACGACGCTTGCGGATTCATTGAAAGTCATCGGCATTGCGCCGGTACTGGTCTATCGAACGGGGAGAGCGTTCTAGTGCGGTTGACGAAGCTCGAGATTCATGGGTTCAAGGCGTTCGCCGATCACACAGAGTTTGTGTTTGAGCGCGGCGTCACGGCCATTGTCGGACCAAACGGGAGCGGGAAATCCAACGTCTCCGACGCCGTACGGTGGGTGCTCGGCGAACAGCGTGCGCGTGCGTTGCGTGGCGCGAAAATGGAAGACGTCATCTTTCATGGATCGTCCGCACGTCGACAAGTGAACATGGCAGAAGTCTCACTGCACTTCGAGAACAACGACGGCGAATTGCCGATTCCGTTCAAGGAAGTTGTGCTCACGCGTCGTTTGCTGCGGTCTGGCGAAAGTGAGTACTTGCTGAATCGCACGCCATGCAGACTTCGCGACATTCAAGACTTGGTGCGTGGTACAGGGCTCGGCGCCGACTCCGGTGTTGTCATTGAAAGCCGCATGATCGATGCGCTGCTCTCCGATCGACCCGACGAACGTCGTGAGTTGTTTGAAGAAGCAGCGGGCGTTGGTCTCTATCGCGATCGTCGCCGCAGTGCGGAGCGCCGTCTTGACGAAACGACTATTGACCTCGCGCGGCTCGACGATTTGATCAGCGAAGTGCAGAGCCAAGTGCGCTCGCTCTCGCGTCAACGCCGCCGCGCCGAACGTCATGCTGAGCTCACGTCACGTCGCTTTCAGGTTGAGATTTCGTTGGCGACGCGTGAGATGGCCGCGTGGCATGACGAGCTCGCGGCGCTCGACGCACGTCTCGAAGAATTGAAAGCAAATGCTCCGGCGGCGGATGAGCACATTCATGTCGCGGAAGCCACGCGCGAAGCGGCGCATGGCACGCGCGCTGCCTCTGAAGCAAGCCGCATTGAACTGGCGCGCCTGGCGGGCGAACAGCGTGACAAAACGCAGCGCCTCGAGCGCGAGCTTGCCGTTGCGGAAGAGCGACAGCGCAGCACTATGGACCGCAAGCAACGCGCCGAAGAAGAGCGTCGCGAAAACGAAGCGTTTGGTCGTCGCTTGGCGGAAGATCGAGAACGCGCAGTCACAGATCGCTCCACGCTTGAGACAGAACTCGCCGAGGCGGGCGACGCGCTTACGCAACGGCTCGCCATTGAGCAAACCACGCGCGAATCCGTACTCCGTGCGCGCGCTGCGCTCGATCAGCTGGAACGGCAGGTGCGGGAACACCGCGATCAAGCCCGTCGATTAGAGCTCGACCGCGAAGGCGCGGGTCGTGAGCATGCAGAGACTCAGCAACGTCGCGACGCGCTCGATGTCGAACGCGAACGATTGTCGGATGCATTTGAAACGACCGAACGCGAGCTCGCCACCGCGCGTGAGCAGGTCATGATCACGCAAGGAAACGCGCGTGAAGCGCAGGATTCGTTGGAAGGCGCGCGACTTATGGCCGGCACGGCACGCATTGCCGATGCAGAAGCGCGCAGCGGCCTCGCCATGGCTGTCGAACAACGGACGGCACTCGAAGGACGCATGAACGCGCTCGACGCGCTTGAGCGCGAACGTGTCGGACTCGCGCCGTCGGCGGCAAAATTATTGAAAGAGCGCGAACGGTTTGGCCAAGGCGCGATCCTTGGACCACTGACCGACTTCGTCACCGCAGATGGTGACGCCGCAAAACTGGTGGAGCGCTACCTCGGCGCCACCATGCACGCGATTGTCGTACGTGATGCCGCGGCCGCGGCCGCCGTACGGCGCTGGCATACGGATACACAGCCAGGCCCGCTGTTGTTGCTGCCACTGGATGTCGTGCTTGAACTTGGTGCCGACCCCGACACGCTGGCCAACAGTGTGCAAGCCAGCGGACCCGCCGTCTCGTGGGTGCGCGCGCTGCTCGGAAAAGTGCGCGCGATTGATGCAGGAGAAGCGTTCATCGACGAACGTGGTGCCGTTTTTTTGCCAGGTACCGCGAGCGGCCCAGGGCCACTGCAGCGCCGCGCAGAACTCACGCGCTTGCATGCCGATCTGCAAGCCTCGGATCAGCGGCGCGCCGAGGCAACGATGGAGGCCGAGGCCGCGCGTCTCGCCCTTGGTGAAGCGGAACGGGCGCAGCAGCATGCGATGGAAGTGTCAAATCGTGCACAGCAAGAGGCGCGGCGTGCCGATGAGGTCCAGAAAGAAGTTGAACGTCGTCGCGAGCGCGCAGAGCGCGAGCTCCAGCAGTCCACCGCGTTGGCCGAACGGTTACTCACCCGACTGCAAGAACTCGATGCGCGTGCCAACCAACTCGTCGCACAAACCGCAGCGTTGAATGTTCGTGCTGGCGAAGCGGACAGTGCGATTGCGGAAGCGCGCGAAGCACTCACCACCGCGGATAGGGAGCAAGAGCAGGCACGCGAAGCGCGGGCAACGTGGCAAGTGGCGCAAGCGCAAGCGCAGGCTCGGTTGTCGGTTGCGATTGATCGCGAGAAGCGATTGCTGGAAGAAGACTCGACGGCCGCTGCACGCCTGGAGTCGTTGGCGCTCGAACTGTCAACGTTGTCCAGCGCCGATCATCAGCTGGCCGCGCAATTGACCGCGTGGCGCACGGAACTCGACACGCAACAGAAAACGTTGTCCGATGCCGACGCGCGACTTGCGGATGCCGAACGCGCAGTGGCGGCGTCCACGTTTGCGTTGGATGCTGCGGAAACAACGCTTGACGAAGCGCGTCGTCGGGCAAGTGCGCTCGCGGAACAGTTGCATGGCGCGCAGCTGCGTCACACCGAACTTTCCGGGCGTCGCGAGGCCATTCGTCAGCGTCTCGAAACCGAATGGCGTCGTTCGGTTGACGACTTGATGACCGGGTTTGTCGAGCTGGATGTAGACACTGACGCGTTGCGTGCAGAGGCGCACCAGTTGCGCGACGCACTCGATGAGCTTGGGCCGGTCAATCCGTTGGCCATTGAAGAGCATGAGGAAGAGCAGCGTCGCCTGGAATTTCTTACGTCGCAACGCAACGACCTCGTGTCGGCGAAGCAATCGTTGCATCAAGCGATTCGTGAGATCGACAGTACGGCGCGTGAATTATTTCTCGTCACATTTGCGCAGGTGCGCGAAAACTTCCGTCAGATTTTTCTTACGCTGTTTGACGGTGGCGAGTGTGATTTGCGTTTGGAAAATCCCGACTTGCCACTGGACTGCGACATCGAAATTCATGCGTCGCCACGCGGCAAGAAAACGCAACGCATTCATCTCTTGTCGAGTGGCGAACGGGCGCTGGTCGCACTGTCGCTCTTGTTTGGTATTTTCCTGACCAAGCCAAGTCCATTTTGTTTGCTCGACGAGGTGGACGCACCGCTCGACGACCAGAACATCGGTCGCTTCGTGAAGATGCTGAACCAGTTCAAGTCGCGCACACAGTTTTTGGTGATCACGCACAATCCGCGCACCACCACCGAAGCGGCCGACGCCGTTTACGGTGTCACAATGCAGGAGCCCGGCGTTTCGTCCATTGTGAGCGTGCGCTTGCGTGGCGGACCGGTGATCGACGCCGGCGCACCAGAGTCGGCACAGTCGCGGGCCGCCATTTCCGACCCGGCGTTCGAAGAAGCGCCGTCGTCGGCGTGAATTGCGGAGTTGCGCGTGTGCGCCGCGTGGTCATCGGCGCGCTGATGGCGGTTTTACCAGGCGCGCTTGTGGCACAAACGGTTGTGCTGGACGGACCCACTGCAACAACGCTGCCCAGTGTGACACCGGCCTTCACCGTGCGCGCCACGGGGTTTGGCCCGGCGCGTCCGTTTCTCATCACGCTGCAAATTGCGACCAGCGCCGACTTCATCGGCGCGCTCGCACTTGATTCAACATTTACGTCTCCCGATTCTGTGGTCGCGGTGCAAGTCACGCGTCCGCTGCCCAGTGAGAGCCAGGTATATTGGCGCGCTCGCGTGCGCGCGCTGGCCGGACCCGTATTCGAATCGGCAATAGGCGCGGCGCACCTCGTACCGCGGTGGCTGACGCTCAAGCAGCCACTAACCGGGAATCTGGAGACGCGGTTGCCACTCTTTATCTGGAGCAGTGCGCCGATCACACGATTGGCAGGCCCGTGGTTGTACGATATTGAAATTACTTCCGGTGGCCGTCCGCAAGGAGGCGCTGCCGGTCTCACCGATACCACGTTTCGTCCGCCCGCCGAACTGCAGGCCAACACGTCGTACCGCTGGAACGTGCGTGCGTATTTACGTGGAGGTGAATCGATTCGTGTCGCCAGTCTCGCATCGTTTCTTGTGGTTGATCCAACGTTGCCGACCACCACAATTTTCTATCAGAATTTCCCAAATCCGTTTCCATCAGCGACAGCGTTCAGTACGTGCTTCTGGTTTGATATTGGTGAACCCGGTGGCCGCGTTTCGTTGGATGTGCTTGACTTGCGTGGCAATTTGGTGCGCACGCTTATTCCAGGACCTGATGGCCAAAGTACGTTTGCTGCTGGTCGATATGGTCGCGGCTCGCCCGGTGCCGGCAGCAATTGCGACAATCGCTTTGTGTGGGATGCGACCGCCAACGATGGACGCACCGTCGCGAAGGGCATCTATCTCGTGAAATTTCAACTCGGCTCTACGGCGCCGAGTATCCGTCGCATCTTGTTTCTTGGTCGATAATGGTCACGGCACGTTGATGAAACTCACAACGATTGGCACTGGGACAGCAGCGCCGCATCCAACGCGGGTTGCGGCGGCACATCTCGTCGAGGTGGGCGCCGTTTCATTGCTGCTCGATTGCGGCAGCGGCGCGGTACATCGCATGGCATCACTCGGCGTTCGATGGTCCGACATTACGCATGTCGCAATCACGCATTTTCATGCCGATCACGTCGCCGATCTGGTGATGCTCCTGATGGGATGGCGTTGGGGTCAGTTACCGCCGCGCGTCGCACCGCTCACGTTGTATGGACCGGCGGGCACTGGCGAGCTGATCGAGCGACTCTCCGTGATTTACGGGACATGGATGTTAGCGCCGGGATTTCCGTTTACGGTGCGCGAAATCGCGGTCGACGAAGTTGTGCGCCTCGGCGACGATGTGGAGTTAAGCGCGTGCCCAGTGCCACACACGCTGGAGAGCGTGGCATATTCCATTCGTGCCAGAGACCAGCGTCTCGTCTACACCGGTGACACCGGGTATGACGAAGCACTGTCCACGTGGGCTCGGGGATGTGATGTGCTACTCGCCGAGTGCTCGTTGCCTGACGCGATGGCGATTCCGACGCATCTCACGCCTCGGCAAGTGGGTGCGTTAGCGGCGTTGACCCAAGCGAAACGTTTGGTGCTCACACATTTTTATCCGCCTGTTGAATCCGTAGACATCGCTGCGGAAGTGGCGGAACGTTATACCGGGCCGGTGGTCTTGGCGACCGACGGCTGGTTCATCGAATTCTGAGGACGTGCTATGCTGGTTGTGATGCAGCCGAACGCGAGCGCCGCCGACATCGAACGTGTCTGCGACGAAATCGTGCGTCAAGGGTTCAAGCCGCTTCCCATGCCTGGCGAAACGCGCACGGCAATCGGCTTGCTCGGCGACGATTCGAAAATCGACTGGTCGCACATCGAAGGATTGCCGTCTGTTGCCAGCGTGCTGATTGTCCAAAAGCCGTATCGTCAAGCGGCGCGTGAATGGAAGACAGAGCCAACGATTGTCGAGATCGCGCCGGGCGTGCGCGTTGGTGGCAATGAAGTCGTGGTGTTTGCTGGCCCCTGCTCTGTCGAAAGCGAAGAACAGATTATCGCGTCGGCGCATGCGGTGTTGGCCGGCGGGGCAACGGCGTTGCGCGGCGGTGCATTCAAACCGCGCTCTTCACCATATGCGTTTCAGGGACTTGGGCTTCGCGGACTCCAACTGCTGGCGCTCGCGCGTGCAGAAACGGGACTAGCCATTGTCACGGAAGCGATGGATGAACATGGGGCCGATCTCGTCGCCGAATACGCAGACTGCATTCAGATTGGCGCGCGCAACATGCAAAACTATTCGTTGCTGCGTCACGTCGGGAAAATGGGCAAGCCGGTGCTACTCAAACGCGGCATGGCGGCCACGATCAACGATCTGTTGTTGAGCGCCGAGTACGTGTTGTCGGAGGGCAACCCCAACGTAATTCTGTGTGAGCGTGGTGTGCGCACGTTCGATTCGGCCACGCGGAATTTGTTCGATCTCACCGCGATACCTGTGGTACACAAGTTGTCGCATTTGCCCATCGTGGCGGATCCAAGTCACGGCACGGGTTTGCGTGACAAGGTGATTCCCATGGCGCGCGCAGCAGTGGCGTGTGGTGCCGATGGCATTCTGGTGGAAGTGCATCCAACGCCGGATAAAGCGCTGTCTGATGGCGCGCAGTCGTTGTATCCCGAGCAGTTCGTGCAGTTAGTGCGCGAGTTAAAAGCCATTGCGAGCGCGATCGAGCGGTCGATTGCGCCACCGCCTGTGAAACCGCCCGTCAGCGCGACCTAGCAGAGCCGTGGCGCACGTTGCGGGGTATGCACGGTGATGAACACATCTGGTCGGTTCTCATCGGCGCGGCAACGCGTGACGTGCATCACGGTCGCCACGTGCGCCGCGATTTTTTCGGCTGGCACGATGTCGGCGCAAACGCTCAGTGCCGACGCCGCATATGATCGCGTGGCGAAAGCATGGTCGTTGCAAAAAACATTGGAAGCAAAGTTTGAGCAGCGTATTACCAATCCCTTGCTCGGACGCACGCTCACATCGCGCGGCACGTTTTTGCAACAGCGACCCGGTCGTGTGTCAATCACGTTCAGTGATCCCGCGGGCGACCGCATTGTTGGGGATGGTAAGTGGTTGTGGGTCTATCTTCCCAGCAGCACCCCGGGTCAGGTGCTCAAATTGCCGGCCGATGCCGACGGTGCATTTGTCGCCGATTTGTTGGGCGCCTTACTGGATGCGCCGCGAAAAACATTTACCATCTCGGGCGGTGACGCGGTGGTGATTGACGGCCGCGCAACACATCGTGTGCTGTTGGTGCCGCGCGTGAGTGGCAGTTTGCCGTTTCAAAAAGCCACGTTGTGGCTTGATGACAAAGAGCCGCGCCCTCTTCGCGTACAGGTACTTGATGGGCAGGGTGTGGATCGCAGCATCACGCTCGTGTCGTGGACGCCAAATGCGGTGCTACCCACCAATGCCTTTGCGTTCACGCCACCGAAGGGCGTGAAGGTCGTGACGAAGCTGCCCGGGATCGAATAGCGTTCGAATGCGTCAAGGCGTCGCGATTGCGTCTGCCGTTTTCTGGTTTAGTCGCGCAAACACATCACGTGGTGTGCGTGACACCTGCATGAGATGTAACGCGCGCTGCAGTGCGGCATCATCTTGCGCCCGCCGCAAAAATTCTGCGTCCGACCCAAACCGCACACGCGCCATCTCGTAGCCGAGGGAACGCGCGATCCACGGTGACGCCGTGTCGAATATCTTTCGGTCTGGCGCAACTTTGCGCGCGACCAAGTCGGCGTAAAGCGCGTCCAACATTTGTCGCGTCACGGGATCGGTTGCATCGTGCATCGACGGCTTGAGCGACGTGGCCAACTTCGCAATCGCATCGCGGTATGCGCCGAGGTTTTGTCCCATCGCTCGTGCAAGCATTTGCACCGGGATCGGCGTGGTGGAGTCGCCCGCAACAATATCCGGTGTGATACCACCGCCACCTAGGACCGTACGGCCAGCGTCGGTGCGAAAGCGTGGGCGCGCGGTGTCCGGCAGAATAGGCGTGCCAGAGCCATCAAGCGGCACGTCATCGTCACGCTCACGCGCGGGCGGGTGACTGATGCTGCGACCAGCAGGCGTGAACCATCGCGCGGTGGTGAGTCGCAAGGCACCGCCCGACACCAACGGATACACGTTTTGCGCACTGCCTTTACCAAATGATGTAATACCGACGACTAATGCGCGATCATGATCTTGTAGGGCACCGGCAACGATTTCGGATGCGCTCGCACTACCGCGATCCACAAGTACCGTAATTGGTAACGCAGGCCAGCGTTGCGCGTCACGATCGGTGTACGTTTGTGCTGCCGTGCCGGGACGTGCGCGGAGCTGCACGATGCTCTGTCCGGGATCGAGAAACATTTCCGATACGGCAACGCCCTGTTCGAGCAGCCCGCCAGGATTGCCGCGCAAGTCGAGCACCAACGCATGCGCACCAGCGTGGACAAGCGAATCAACGGCCGATTGCAATTCAGTCGCCGTTTGTGCGCTGAATATTTTGACATCAGCGTACCCGACGTTGCCCGGCAACATGGCCACGCGCGGCACGGCCGGCAAACGCACGGCTTCACGTTGTACTGTAAACGAAATACGTTGATCGGCCCGCTCCACGGTGAGCACGATGCGCGAGCCCGCGGGACCGCGAAACACTTTCGCCACTTCGTCCATTGTCCAACCTTTGGGGGACTCCTTGTCCACCAGCACTACGCGATCTCCAACCTGCATGCCAGCGTGATGCGCAGGTCCGCCCCGAATAGGTTCGATCACCACCGGCCATCCATCGCGCACATCCATGCGCAGTCCAACACCGGCGTACGTACCGCTGATCTGTTCGTTTAACCGACGGAGACGATCTTCGCCCAGGAATGCGGTGTACGGGTCTTTCAACTCGTGCAACAAACCACTGACGGCCTTGTTGTAGATCAATGTTGGGTCTAATGAATCCACGTATTGCGACGCGACAGCAGAGATCACCTGGTCAAACAAGTGTGCGCCCGCAACGGTTGGACGCGCCGGTTTTTTCGCAGCCGCGAGATCGCGACCAGCCCACCAGCCGCCCAAGGACAGCAACCCGATAAAGAACGCCGCCGCGAGCATGGCCCGTGATCGCCGATGCGTGGTGCGCGGTGCATCAGGCAATGGTTCAGTCATGCATCGCTCCGAGGTGCGCATCAAATCGCTCGGGCCACCGCTGCGCGAGTTGCACCATGCAACGCGTCGTTACCACATCGACGGCGCCGTTCGCATCCACCGTCACCACCGGTCCAATTTCTGGATGACGGAGTTGCCATGCCGCACCGGTTGCCTCGGCAAACGCACCGTGCACGCGCGTGTGGAATGCGTGCGTTTCCCGTTCCATCCGATCCGTCGTGCCTCGTTGCTGCATGCGCGCTAACGCCTCATCAAGCGACATCGTGAGTAACAAAGTCAGGTGGGGCGCGAGTCCGCCCGTGGCAAAATGATTGATGCGCTGCAACGCTTCGAGGGCAAGCCCGCGTCCAGCGCCTTGATACGCGTACGTCGACAAAAGAAATCGGTCCACCAACACTACAGCACCACGCGCCAATGCCGGACGCAACACCTGCCCCACCAACTCGGCACGCGATGCGGCAAAGAGCAACGCTTCCGTTTCGCTCAACAACGTGCCGGCGGGATCGAGTAGCACGTCACGGATGCGATCACCCGCCGCGGTGCCGCCGGGCTCGCGCAGTGCAACGACCTCGTGACCACCTGTCTCGAGATGCACGGCGAGGCGCTGCCACTGCGTGGTTTTCCCAACGCCTTCGCCGCCTTCGAGGACGAGAAATAATCCGGGCGTCATCACTGCGCTGTCGAGCGGGAACGGACGCAACTAGCCGAGAATAATTTGACTGGTGGCGCCGGCGCGAATGCCGTCGGCAATCCACGTGTTCACGCGCAGCATGAGCTTGTCGAAGTTTTCCTGCGCCGAAATTGCTTTCTGATACGACGAGTTGGTTTGCACTTGTTGCAAGAAGGCATCAAGCTGCTGCTCCATCTCGGGCGTAGGCTCCTGCCCTTTGTCGATCATTGCTTGTGCGTCCGTACGAATCTGCTCCATCTGACGGAGAATCGTCGTCGCATCGCGATCGGCATTGAGCCCTTCGCTGGAGCGCTTCACGGCTTTGTATTCGTCGCTCTGACCGATCGTGCGGCCGAGATCTTTTGCTTTGTCCTCGAGCATGGTGCCGGGCCTCTGGTCCGGATACAGAAGTTGAGTCGGATTACGCGGACTGCGCCACGAGGACGCGGTCGCGACTACTGAGATCGCGAATGAGTCGAACGTTGACAAAACCATGGTGCACTGCGCGTGCCATGGTATCGGCCGCCCGTCGCGCATCGACTTCAAGCACGAGCCATCCACCGGCTTCGAGATGGTCTGCTGCGCCCGCGAGCAGCACATCGTAGCGCGCCATGCCATTGTCTGCCGCAAAGAGCGCAGTGCTGGGCTCCCAGTCGCGGACGCTGGCCGGGAGAGCGCCCGCTTCGCTGTACGCAATGTACGGTGGATTCGACACAATCACACGGGCCTTGACACCAAACAAAGGCGCAAAATCGGCGCCGGAGGCAAACGTAACGGGCGTTGTGCCTGCGGGGA
>JAYTTR010000467.1:0-4311 GCA_043744935.1 Gemmatimonadaceae bacterium | reverse complement strand
GCGCACCATGTATTCCGAAGTGTGTGGAACCGATGTGCATCTGCATCATGGCCGACTGTCGGGTGTTCCCTATCCGATTGTGCCGGGGCATGTGTCCGTTGGACATCTGGACGAAATTCACGGCATCATCAACGATCTCGATGGTGTCCCGTTTCGCGAGGGCGATCTGGTCACGTTCCTTGACGTGCATGAGACATGCGGCGCGTGCTACGAATGTCTCGTCACCAAGCAGACCACGCGCTGTCCACACCGCAAAGTGTATGGCATCACCTACGGCGTGAACGATGGACCGCTCGGGGGCTGGGCTGATCACATCTGGATGAAACCAGGCGTGAAGTTGCTGCGCATTCCACCCGGAATGGATCCGTCGAAATTCATCGCTGGCGGCTGCGGGTTAGTGACCGCGCTGCATGCGGTCGAACGCGGAGCAATCAAGCTTGGTGCGAGCGTTGCCGTGCTTGGTGTTGGTCCCGTCGGACAAGCGGCCATCGCGCTTGCGGCCTTGTCCGGCGCGCATCCGGTCCTTGCCGTTGGCGCGCCACAACCCCGCCTGGATTTTGCGCTGCGCATGGGTGCGACGCATACCGTATCGCTCGATATGCCACCCGCAGAACGCGCGGATGCCGTGCGCGCGGCCAATGGCGGTCGCGGCGTGGATGTGGTCATCGAAGCGGCGGGCGATCCACGCGCCGTGGCTGACGCGTTGGAGATGGTGCGCGATGGCGGTGTGGTCGTGGTAGCCGGCCAGTACACCGACGCTGGCGACCTGACACTCAATCCGCATCGACAAATCAATCGCAAACACGTTGAGATTCGCGGCTGCTGGGGATGCGACTATTCACATTTTCATCGCGCGCTCCAAGTGCTCGCGCATCAAGGCGCGGCGTTACCGTGGATTGACGCCGTCTCTGCGCGCTATTCGCTCGACGATGCAAATGTCGCACTTGCCGCCGTGGCTAATCGCGATGTGATTAAAGCGTTAATCGTGCCGAACTGACGCCAATCGCAGTTGCGCGAGCTTGCGTAAATGCACGACAAGCAAGGTCACGATAGCGACGTTTGCCACGAACGCGGCCACTCGCAATGGTGAAACGTGATTCACCACCTCGTAAATTTCGAGCGGAATTGGCAAGGCTGTTGCCACCACCGTGAGCCATTCTGCCCAGGCTTTCCGGCGCCATAAGCCAATGCCTTCGAGGAGAAAGAGCGCGGCATACACCAACGCGCCAATGCCCAGCGCCACCACTTGTTGTGTACCCAGCCCAGTGGCCCATCCAACGAACTGCTGCACCAGATTTTGTTCACTCTCGATAGGCAGCGTGTCCATCCACTCTTGCACCATCGTTGCGATCTCTGGACGCAAGAGCTGAAAGGCAGCGAGCGAGACCAACAACAGCGTCAACGCCTGCGTAAACTTGAAAAGCGCGATAAAACGAAGCACCAGCGAGATATCTCCTACGAGGGGAAGCGCGTCCATCGACACCGCGCCCGCTGAATGCTACCGTTCGCGCGGCTTCCGTGGCAGTTCCCCTCCTTCCCGATGCAATGACGTCGCCCGCGACCACGACCAGCACCATCAGTTCATCGCATCGACTGCGCTCCATTTTCGGCGGCTCCGTTGGCAATCTCGTCGAATGGTATGACTGGTATGTCTACTCCGCGTTCTCGTTGTATTTCGCGAAAGCGTTCTTCCCCCCGGCAAGTCAAACAGCGCAACTGCTGAATGCAGCGGCAGTGTTCGCTGTTGGATTCTTGATGCGTCCAGTCGGCGGATGGTTGCTCGGTCGGTATGCAGATCGAAAAGGACGCCGTGCCGCGCTAACGACATCCGTACTGCTCATGTGTGGAGGCTCCCTCCTGATTGCCATTACCCCGAGCTACGCCACTATTGGCGTCGCTGCACCAACACTGCTGGTCATTGCGCGCCTCATGCAAGGGCTGAGCGTTGGTGGCGAATACGGTGCCAGTGCCACGTATCTGAGCGAAATGGCAGGACAGCGTCGACGCGGTTTCTGGTCCAGCTTTCAATACGTCACGCTCATCATGGGCCAATTGCTCGCACTGGGCGTACTTCTCGTGCTGCAGCGTTCACTGGATGCGCCGCAACTCGACGCGTGGGGATGGCGCATACCGTTTGTGATTGGTGCATTGTGCGCCGTTGTTGCCGTGTGGCTACGGCGTGGTCTTGAAGAAACCGCAGCGTTCAAGAGTGCGACGGCCACACCGCATAGAAGTGCCGGGTCCACGATTAAAGCGCTGCTGGAACATCCGCGCGCGATTGCAACGGTTGTCGGACTGACTGCAGGCGGTACCGTCGCATTTTACACGTTCACTACCTACGCGCAAAAGTTTCTGGTCAACACCGCAGGCTTCAGTAAATCTGACGCGACGCTCATTTCTGCCGCATCACTCGCCGTATTTATGTGCGTACAACCACTAGTTGGCGCACTGTCCGACATCGTTGGCCGTCGACCAGTGCTCACGACATTCGGCGTGCTTGGCACACTCGGTACGGTGCCGATGCTCTCCGCGCTGGGCTCGACCACCAGCGCGATGGGTGCGTTCCTGCTGCTCACGCTCGCATTACTCGTCGTCAGCGGATACACCGCCATCAACGCCGTCGTGAAGGCCGAACTCTTTCCCACGAGCATTCGCGCCCTCGGCGTCGGATTTCCATATGCGATCGCCGTGTCGGTTTTTGGAGGGACAGCCGAGTATCTCGCCCTTTGGTTCAAGAACATCGGGCACGAGCGTTGGTTTTACTGGTACGTCACCGCGTGTATTGTTGGCTCGCTCGTGGTCTATGTGACCATGCCTGAAACGCAGCGGACGATGAACATGGCGGACAGCGAGTAACGGATTTTCGCGGTTGCTATCGCGCCACTGTCGACGAGTCCGCACCCTTTCCCGTCAGATCGAAACTATGCGCCAAGTCCAGCCGAGAATACAAGTACGGCAATAGGCTCGCGTTACACCCCTTTCAATTCGGGCGAGTAAACGATCCACCGTCAATGCGACCGCGACCGTTCTGGCGTATCTCCAGACTGGAATTCACCAACGCTGCTTGCGCAAAGCGGAATATTGAATTGGCGGCGATTGAGTCAAGAGCTTCTCGATATCGCGGAAAGTTGCTACGCAATAGATCAAAGCGAATAGTCATTGTTCCGCTTCGAAGTTGCCCAACCACCCGCACACCAAACGAAGCAAGAACTTTGGCGATAGTGTCTCGCGACATTCCCGGCATCGCTCCTACATATGCTGACCTCGCGTACAAGCTATCCGACACGTTCGGTCCAGCGTACTTTTGCGATGTATCGACCATCGCGTACGCCGCCGTTAACGATGTTGCCGTGGTCCATCCGGTATCGCGAGGTGGTGTACAAGTCGCCAAACCACCATTGCCCTTGCGCAATCCCGCATATCCAGGAATAAAAAGGCTGTCTGGGCTGCTGGTCGTAATCAGTGCTTCAGTAAAAGACCGCCCGGTCAACTTCTTGTACAGGGTGACACTTCCACTCTGCGGTAAAGAAGTCGTCCAGGTGATCGAAGTGTCCAGATTGAACATACCGTTGTGCGTCAGCCGAAACGTGTTACCGCACACATAAGTGATGGTCACGGTGTCTGACGCGGACGCATACACGGCCGATCGTGGCCGGGTCACGGGTTGCGCACTTAGCCGCGTGGTGTTGTTGTGGCACGCGACGAGAGCCGCTGCAACAACACATGCAATCGCAACGAACATTGATCGGCTAATCAAAATGCCTCCGGATCGAAGTCTTTTCATTACGGGACTCACTTTTAGAATGTGCAACCCACCACATAACGTCAAGGATGCGTGTGGCCACACGTTGGAATGATAATTTCTTGTTACAATGCCGAGTTCCACCAACAATAATAGTGTTGTCACATTCCCGGACAGAACTGATACCGGTAAAAGGCGGTTTGAGATTGACCCGATTTCGTGGACACCTCACGCACCCTAATTTCTGGGTGAAGGTGTCAGAGGCAACGCGCACGCAAAGCAGGCTGGATCGTCCGGCGTGAACGCCGGGCATGCAGTACGGAGTTCAAAAGTGAAGCGGTGTGAATGATGCACGAGCAGCGCGCGGCCGGGATGTCGGTCGAATCGTTGAGCAGTACCGCGAAGACGCGCGTATGCTTGGCTCAGTGGTAATTGCTCGTGGGCTTGCTTTCGACTGGAATACCAATGACGGTCTAACGTTTCTAAACGCGATGGGCGTATTTGATGAAATCAGTGTCGGTCGCAATTGGATGACCGCGAATGCGATCGAGCTGCTTTGGAGGAATTTA
>JAYTTR010000466.1:0-4326 GCA_043744935.1 Gemmatimonadaceae bacterium | reverse complement strand
GCTCACGTGGCGCGAATCGTTGCGGGATATCGAAGTGTGCTTGGCCGCCCAGCAGTCCAAGCTGTTTCATCTGGGGCTGCGCGCGGCGCCGGCGCGCGCGACGCTGGCGGACGCGCTGCATCAACGGGATTGGCGCATTTACGAAGCATTGGGGCAGCGACTGATCGGGCGCGCGCGCGCGCTGTATGCGGACGCCCCCGCTGTATGCGGACGCCCCCGCTGTGCTCGGGCTCGACGCGAGTGTGTATGCGCTCGACGCCACGACGATTGATCTGTGCTTGCCGTTGTTCGAGTGGGCGCCGTTTCGCGCGACGAAGGCGGCGATCAACCGGCACACGCTCCTCGATCTCCGGAGCGCGATCCCGACCTTCATCCACATCAGCGACGGCAAGCTCCATGAAGTCAATGTGCTGGATTGGCTCCCAGT
Organism: Gemmatimonadaceae bacterium; assembly: GCA_043744935.1. Taxonomy (GTDB): domain Bacteria; phylum Gemmatimonadota; class Gemmatimonadetes; order Gemmatimonadales; family Gemmatimonadaceae; genus Gemmatimonas. The sequence goes on along the minus strand of JAYTTR010000466.1, from coordinate 3,899 downwards.
CGACGCGGGGGCCTTCTACGTGATGGATCGCGGCTATGTCGACTTTGCGCGCTTGTACACGCTGCATCAAACCGGGGCCTTCTTCGTCACGCGTGCCAAGCACAACATGAATGCGCGACGCGTGACCTCAGCCCCCACCGATCGCCGCACCGGTGTGATCTGTGACCAACGGGTGCTCCTGAGTGGAACGGTGGCCGCGCGACGCTATCCGGACTTGCTGCGGCGCATCCGCATCACCGACCCCACCTCGGGCAAGTCGCTCGTCTTTCTCACCACCAACACCGCGCTTCCCGCCGCGACGATTGCCGCACTCTACCAACGCCGCTGGCAGATCGAACGATTCTTCAAATGGATCAAGCAACATCTCCGCATCAAGCGGTTCTTCGGAACCTCCGAGAATGCCGTGAAGACGCAGATCTGGTGTGCCATCGCGACGTATGTCCTCATCGCGATCGTCAAACACGAACGGTGCCTAGACGTCTCGCTCCACACCTGCCTGCAAGTCTTGTCGGTCTCGCTCTTTGAGAAAATCGACCTCTACGCCGCCATGCATGCCGATCGAACCACCCCAGATCCGCCACCGTCCGTCGCGCAACTCCCGCTGTTTTCCCCTTGAGCGCTACACATTCTTGGAAAGGATTCTGCACTCCGATCATCGGGCTCCAGAGGGGAATCCCGCTCCCAATACACATCTCCGCTGAAGTCCGTTGCTAAGCCCATGCGGTGCATAGACTTTAAACCGGACAGCACTGATACCAGACGATAGAGCTGCGATTGTGCGTGCACCTTCACGCGCCCGCGCAGCGTGAATCGATCGAGTCATCCGGAGATTTCAACGTTCCGGGAATTGTGTGCCCATCGTAACATACCGTTCAGCGATTTGACACGGCCCGTTACGACGTCGCGCACCGGCTGACCCGACGGTAGGCCGGAAGCCATGTGATCACTCCAGTGGACGAATGCGAACGAGGCGTGCGCCCTCACGTGCCCGGCGCTAGTTCTCCGATAATTCTGCACGATACAGGCGCCCCCAATCAAAGGCGAGTTCGAGCGCTTTCCGCACCCCTTGATCACCGCCGTAATCGCTCCGGCATCCCCATTCGCGACAACAGCTCCTGGTACCGCGGCTCCTGCCGAAACGGATACAGCGCCGGCATCGCATTCAACACCTGCAACAAGTCCGGGTCACGCTCCGCGATCGCTTTGTGAAGCAACGCGTTCGCGCTGTCCTTTTTCCCAACGAGGAATAGCAGACCGCCGCGCTGCGCAAGTCGCGGATCACCATCAAGCGCCGTCAGCGCGCGCTGCACACCAGCAGTGTCGCCTTTCCGCGACGCGATGAGTCCCTCGTTGAACAGCCGCACCCAATAGTCCCCACCCGCCACCTTCACCGCTTGTCGATGCGCCGCCTCCGCGCCCGCAAAGTCGCTGGCATCCGCCAGGATCAGCGAGTAGATGTCGAACACCTCGTAGAACGACGAGTCGACCTCAGTCCCCTTCCGCGCCGACGCGAGCGCCTCGCCCGCGTCACCGTTCGACCACAGTCCCCACGCGAGATCCGCGCGCCACTGCGCGGTCGTCGGTTCCTGGTCCACGAGTTGTCGCGATCGTTTGAACATCCGCTGGAAGTCGTGCATTTCCCACATCACCCAGCCCAGCAGTCCCAATCCCAGCGATGAACTCGGTCACGATTCGGCGGAGTCGAGGTCGGCATAGCCGCCCACAAAGTCCCACTCGTTATGAATCCGCGCGACGCCGCGCGCGAAGTACGCATCGCCCTGCTGGTCATCGAGCGCGATCGAGCGATTGGCCGCGTGCATCGCTGCCTTGTACGCCGAATCGCGAGGTGCGGTCTGATAGATGAGTGCGTAGGCGTTGGTGATGGCGAGCGTAGCCCACGCGGGCGCGTACATCGAGTCGATATCGAGCGAACGCCGGATATACGCGACGCTGCGCTTGAATCCGTCGGCCGTCCGCAATGCGGCTGCCTCTTGACCCAGCAGGTACTGCGCGTACGCGCGTGGATTGACTTGTCGTGCGGCGGCCAGGCGTTGTTGTTGGTCCGGTGTCAAACGTGCGCGAATTCCGCGCGCGATCTCGGTAGCGACGGCGCGTTGCAGCGACACAACATCGGCCGCCGGTTTCGCGAACTTCCGCGACCACAGATTCTCTTCGGTGCGCGCGTTAATCAGTTCGGCCGAAAGCGTGATGACCGCGCCCGCCTGTTGCACGGCGCCCGCAGCGATCGCGTCCACGCCCAGTTCCTTCGCGATCTCGCGCAATGGCTTGGGCGAGTTGCGATACGCAGCGACCGCGCGATAGCCGAGTACGCGCACGCCGGCGTCGGTGAGTATGCCGATCACTTCGCGCGTCATGCCGTCGGCGAAGAACGCCAGGGATGAGTCCCCGGTCTGGTTCTCCATCGGCAGCACGGCTATCCGCTCAAGCGCGCCATCGGTGACAGTTGCGCCGCGGTCGCTTTGCGTCACCCGCAGCACCACGGCGAGAGCACCGAGGGCCAGTGCGGCAACAGCCGCGATGTTTAGCCTTCGCCAGCCGCTATCCGCCTTCATCACAGCTGGAGTTCCGACCGATTCCAACTCGGCCAATATCGCATCTGCACTGACCGGTCGCGCGCTCGGATCCTTGGCGAGGCAGCGCGCCACGAGCGACGCGACAGAGGCGGGCACATCGGCGCGCACTGACTCAAGCGAAGCCGGCATCTCGCTCATCTGCGCGGTGATCAGTGCCTGCGGTGTGGTGCGCGCGGCGAATGGATGCTTACCCGCGAGCAGCTCCCACGCGACGAGTCCCCACGCATAGAGGTCAGCGCGGAAGTCAGTGTGCGGATCTCCCGCTGCCTGTTCCGGTGCCATGTATGCGGGCGTGCCGACGCTGAATCCCATGCCGGTGAGCGTGCCAGTGCCAGTGGAGGTGCGCGTCGCGTCAAGCGCTTTGGCAATACCGAAGTCTGTGACGACCGCCGTGCGCCCGCTGAGCAGGATGTTGCCGGGCTTGATGTCGCGATGCACCACGCCTTCGCCATGCGCGTTTGCGAGTGCCCGCGCCACGTCACGAAGGATGCTGAGCGACTCGGCCACCGGCATCGGCTGCCCGGTGTCAATGCGCGCCCGCAACGACTCGCCGCGCACATACGGCATGATGTAATACGACGTGCCCGCCGCGTCGCCGGCCGACAGCACCGGCACAATGTTGGCCTGCTGCAAGCGCGACGCAAGCGGTAGCGGTCAGCGAGGGTGTCGAACACAGTGGGTGTTTCCATCAGCACAATAATGCTCGATAGTCGAGTGCCCCGCGAGGACGGCACGCGCTCATCGAATCCTTGCTGCGGGGGTATACCTCGAATCTGGGTGTTATCTTAGGATCATGATTGACTGGTCTTCCTGTCCGGCGGTCGAGCAAGATCCGGAACGGTACAGCGGCGCCTAGCTGTTCCGCGGAACGCGCGTGCCCATCGCTGCCCCCTTCGAGAACCTCGGGACGATGCGCAAGCTCATGACTTCGTCGAATGGTTTCCGGGAGTTACTCGAGAGCAGGTGCGCGCTGTACTGGAACACGCGGCTCGCAGCGCCGTATCGACCGGCTAGGTGCGCATCCTGTTTGACCAGGGCACACCCGCTCCGCTGCGACGTGCCCTCCCGCTCCATAACGTGGAGACTTCGTTCGAACGTGGTTGGTCCACGCTCGTCAATGGAGAGTTGCTCTCCGCCGCAGAAGCTGCCGGCTTTGACGTGCTGGTCACAACTGACATGAATCTGCGCTATCAGCAAGACCTGACGTTGGAGTTGACCCGATTTCGTGGACGCCTAACTCGCCCTAATTTCGGGGCGGAGGTGGCACATGGGATCGAACAAGAAGGTAGTTCGGCGTGAGCGTCG
>JAYTTR010000465.1:0-4343 GCA_043744935.1 Gemmatimonadaceae bacterium | reverse complement strand
CGCCGCCGCCGCCCTGCGCGTGGGCAACGGAAGCGCAGGCGAACGCCAGCGCGAAAGCAACGATCTTCAGGGGGCTTTTCATAAAGGAAATTCCGAGGTGAGAAACGTGCAACATGGCGAAGCACGCGGACGCGCACCCGCCTTGGGATACAAGAGTAGACGCAGCACCTTTCGAAACCGTTAATAGCCGTTGGTCGCCAAAGCATCCCGGCGACACGTAGCTGGTTACCGGGTTAAATCGCAAAGTTCCGGTGTGAAGGGTGCGAAACGTACCGTTCGACCTCTGGCGGAATGAGTTGACACGGGTACAATAGCGATCCTGTGACTCTTCCTAATTCGATCCCGCAGATTTTACTGTCCAGCCCGCCATCGGTGTCTGGCATCTCGTTGGCCTCTCCCGCGCCGACGTCCTTCGCCATTGGCTGGATGTTGAAGCACGCGTCTCCCGCGCTTCAATACCGCGCACTCGTTGATGTCGCGAAGTATCGCGCCGACGATGCGCGGCTGGCGGTGGTGCCGTACGCCTCGCATCAAGGGCTGCGACTGCTCATGATGCAGGATTCTGACGGCACGTGGCCAGGTGGCATGCTCAGCGTCCCTAAAGGCGGCGAACTGATCGGTGTTGGCACGATCGTAGCCTATCGACGACTACTCGAGCTCGGTTGGGATCCTGAATCCCCCGCCCTCGCAGCAACAAAACGGCTGCTTTTTCGGCTTCTCGCTGAGGACGACAATCCTGCGTATTTGTCCGAGATGGAATCGTCCGCGACTGACCTTGATCTCGTCAAACGCGGCCGCTTCATGCTCCGAGAAGCTGCCGCCGCCGCGCTGGCGCAAGCGGGTTACGAAAATGACCCTCGCCTTCGGGGAGCCGCTCGCCGACTGACCGATCGCATCGGTCTCTATCTACGCTCACCGTTGGCACAAAAACCGTGGATCCGGTTGGGCAACCAGCACGTCCTGCCCGCCGAGGTTGCGGCGCCGTCGTTTCACACGTTGTTGATGCTCGCTTACATGCCGCAGTTCCGTAGCGAGCACCATGAAGTGATGGACCGATTGCAGACGTATCTCTCGCAGCCGTGGCCGCGACAGCAGCCCATCCAACAAGTCGGCACACATCTTATTGATCAGCCACACCTCGTACTCGGCGATTTCATGCCAACGCGAAACTCGATGGACGCCGACATGCCCTCGTCGTTGGCTTGGATCGAAATCATGGCGCGACTTGGCTTCCTGCGAAAGCACGAAGGATGGTCGCGCTTGCTGGAACGTCTCCTTGATGATCGTGATCGCAAAGGCATTTGGCATGCGCCGCGGTCGGTAGTGATGCCGGAACAGGTGCCTGCGTGGTCGTGGCCCGTGATGCCGCTGAGCGATGCCGGCGGCAGCGTTGACCCGACCTCAATCGATGTAACGTTTCGTCTCGGGCTGATCGCACGTCTCTCCGGTCGCGCCATCGAATTGCTTTAAGGGTAGACGCCGCAGACCCAATCAACTGCATCCCGCGTCGCCTCTCGGTGACGCGGGAGATTAACTTGTTCGCATCTCATGACTGCACCCGCGAACGACAACGAATCCGGCGACGACATTAAGTTTGCCGATCTGGGCTTGGCCCAGCCACTGCTCGACGCGCTGCACGACGCGGGCTATGAGCGGCCAACGCCCATTCAGCGTGAAGCCATTCCGATCGCCCTGAAGGGGCGCGACCTGATCGGATTGGCGCAGACGGGCACGGGCAAAACGGCCAGCTTTACACTTCCCATCGTGCACCGGCTGCTGAACGGGCCTCGACGCACTCGCGTATTGATTCTCACGCCAACGCGCGAACTCTGCCTGCAGGTGGAAGAAAGTTTTCGGAAATACTCGAAATATGCGCCCATTGACGTGATTCCGGTGTTTGGCGGCGTGGGCTACGAGCCTCAGGAGAAAGCGCTGCGGAGCGGGGTTGACGCGGTGGTCGCAACGCCAGGCCGACTGCTCGATCATCTCGAAAAACGCAACGTGGATTTCTCGTATCTCGAGACACTGGTGCTTGACGAAGCGGATCGCATGCTGGACATGGGATTCGCACCACAGCTCAATCGCATCGTTGAACAGATTCCACGGTATCGGCAAACCATGTTGTTCAGTGCCACCATGCCGCCTGAAGTTGAAGCGCTGAGCCGCAAGTATTTGCGAAAGCCGGTTGTGGTACAAGTTGGACGTCGCTCGTCCGCCGCAACGACTGTTACGCACGCGGTCTATCCGGTGCCACGGCAGCGAAAAAATGAACTGCTGGTGCATTTGTTGTCGGCGGCCGATCACGACTCGGTCCTGGTGTTTACACGCACGAAGTCGGGCGCGGACCGTGTCGTGCGGGATTTGGAGCAAGCCGGTATCGACGCCGGTGCGATGCACGCCGATAAATCGCAGCAGCAACGCATGAAGGCGTTGGAGGATTTCAAGTCGGGCAAGTTGCGCGTGTTGGTGGCGACAGATATTGCGCAGCGTGGTCTGGACATCTCCGGCATTACGCACGTGATTAACTACGACGTGCCGCAACAGCCGGAAGACTACGTGCATCGCATTGGACGGACGGGACGAGCCGCGGCGACAGGAGATGCTTACACGTTCATGTCGGCGGAAGAGATTGGGATGGTGCGCACCATTGAGCGCACCATCGGACAGGAGATTCCTCGCGTGTCCGTGCCCGGTTTTGACTTCGGCACCACTGCCGTTGCGGCACCGACGACGGCGTGACCGCAGCGGCGCGAGATTACATCGCACTCTGCGCCTCATCGACGGACACGCCCGAGGCGAGACACCGTAACAGTGTCGGCACTCAGTCCCCGTTGCAGGATAACGCGTAGGTTCGCCGCACCATAACCCAAGCCCGACGCTGCGTACGCCATAGAGTCGCGCGACGCGGTGATGCGTACGTCGCTGCGTTGTGCGAGATCGAGTTTGGCGATTGTGTCAACAGCGGCATGCACGAGTACGCGTCCGTATACCGCGTCCAATCGCACGGCTGTGCGCATCCCCGACGCGACGGCGTGGTCGCGGGCCAACGCGAAGAGATCCGCGACATCACGCGACGCGGCATGCACGGTTGCGGCATCGATCCATTGCGCACCGGACCGCACAGTGATGGCCGCGAGCATACCGACGAGACTGATGATGCAGAGTTGTTCCACAAGTGTACTACCGCGGCGCATAAGTTCCCTCCGTTCGGGTTGACCGTTATATCACAGCAGTCATGTGTCGATGCATCATCGATTGCACGCGACACCCATCACGCGAACGCCGAGCTTTCGTGTCAATTTTTTTTCAGCGGGTGTGGAGTCGATCTCGCGCCGTGCTTTCGTTGGGCGCGATCATCGTCAGCACCGCAATCGCCGCATGTAAGGGCGCCATACCGTCGGCGTCGTCCAACATGGCGTCAGGCGAAGCACTCAACGAAGTTGGTGCCGTGATCTCGCAATTGCGGGAAGACAACGCGCAGCTGCAGTCCGAAATCGATTCGTTGCGCGGTGCTGTGTCGTATCAAGACAGCGTGTTGCATCAACTTGCTGTCACCGCTGGTGTCGCCATGCGTCCTTTGGGCACACCCATTCCTTGATCACTCCTTGATCATTCCTCGTTCGTCCTCTTCGACCATGCGCATTGCTCTTTCAACGGGAGGCGGCGATGCTCCCGGCCTCAATGCGGTCATTCGCGCCGCCGTGCTCTCTGCGCGCACGCGTGGCTGGGATGTCCTCGGCATCAAACGTGGATATGCCGGCCTACTGGGCGAAGATGAAGTGGTGCCCCTTACGGCAGACACCGTGCGTGGGATTGCGGGAACGGGCGGCACGATTTTGCGCACAACCAATCGCGGCAGTCCGTTTGCCTACCCTGTGCAACAACCCGATGGGACGTGGATCGAAGTTGATCGGTCCGACGAGCTGGTTGAGAACGCGCGCAACCTCGGCATCGAAGCGATCATTTCTATCGGCGGTGACGGCTCGCTCAAAATCGCGTCGCAATTGGCCGCCAAAGGTATGCGTATTGTGAGTGTGCCGAAGACCATCGACAACGATGTGCCTGGCACGGTCACGACGTTTGGTTTTGATACCGCGGTGAACACCGCACTGGAAGCTATCGACAAATTGCATACCACGGCCGAGTCGCATGATCGCGTGATGGTGCTGGAAGTAATGGGCCGTGATGCGGGCTTCATTGCATTGCACGCAGGCGTTGCTGGCACCGCGGATGTCATTCTCATCCCTGAAATCGCCTGGGATATCGAGAAAGTGTGCGAGAAAATCATGGCGCGCGATGCCGCTGGTCGTCGGTTCAGCATTGTCGTGGTAGCCGAAGGGTCA
>JAYTTR010000464.1:0-4348 GCA_043744935.1 Gemmatimonadaceae bacterium | reverse complement strand
CGTACTGCCACGAAACCCGTGTTGCGTGACGCGCGTCTGCTGTCGTCGACCAGATCGACAATCGTGTCTGGCAGATCCGCATCGACCGACACCAGCAATCCCGATTCGCCAAGCGCGTCGACTATTCGAGCAACGGGTACAGCAGGCGATGTCATCGTGCTGACTCGAGCAGCACCGTTGCGCCCACGCGAACCAGCGCACCGGCAGCAGGTTTTGTTTGTCCAGACTTTCCGTTCACGACTTTGACATGCAGCCCAACCGCATGCAGCGTGCGAACCGCTTGCCGCAAATCGAGCCCGTATACCGACGGCACCACCTGCATGCGATCGGAGAGTCCACTGTCACCCATGCCACGCACGGTCGGTGTGCGGAGCGGCAAATCGACCACCACGTTGGCTGGAGCCGCGAATGCAACGGCAGCAGGTGGTGCAGGTGCGCGCAACGAATCGAAACGCGCGGAGTCTCGCGCTGCGACCTCGAGCGCGTGTTCGGACTTCGGTTTCGGCGGCGGAAGCGGTTTGGCTTGACGCGACAGTGCATCGCGATCAAGCGACACATCCCGCGTTGCGAGGGCGGCCTGCAAAATACCGTTCACAAGTGCACCGGAAACAACGCCGCCGTAAATCTTCGAGACCGGGTCGATCAAGCGCGCGACCAGGACGAACTGCGGAGAGCGCGCTGGAAACATGCCGGCGAAGGTGGCGTTGTATGCGCCGTTGATATAGCGACCATGCTCACTGCGGCGCGCGGTACCGCTCTTTCCGCCAACGTCAAACGTTGCAAGTTCGGCTTCTCGTGATGTACCACTATCCACGACCGACTCAAGCATCGCTCGCATCGTAAGCGCAGTCCGCGCAGACATCACCCGACGCACGAGACGTCGATCCTGCGCGTAAATCACCGCACCGCGAACGTCAACGATATTCTTGATGAGGTGCGGTTGGAGAAGTTCACCGCCATTTGCAATGGCTGCGTACGCGACAGCGATCTGCAGCGGCGTCGCGAGCATTTCGTACCCCATCGCCACTGATGCCGGTGATTGCGACTGCCACTCGCGCGGCAGACGCAGGCGACCGCGCGACTCGGCAGCATACGGCACCCCGCTGTACGCGCCAAAACCAAAGTCACGCAACAGTTCGAATTCTTCTCGCGTCGTAAACCGCTGTGCGAGTTTCACGATGCCAATGTTGCTGGAAAAGCGAATGATGTCGCGCACGGGAAGTTGCGCGGCGATGTGTTCATCACGAATCGTGCGTTTGGCCAATGTGAAAACACCATTCTCCGTATTCACCATTTCGTCTGGCGTGGCACGGTTTGTCTCAAGCAGTCGCGCGACAATGAACGGTTTCATCACCGATCCAGGTTCGTACGCCTCTGTGAGCGGCGTACTTGTTGGCGACGGCTTGCCGTCGCGCGCGCCAGCCAAGGCAAGCACCGATCCGTCACGGGGGTCGAGCATCACCACATCGCCACCCGTCGCGCCCGTGCGCCCCATCGCCTTCGCCAATTCGTGCTCTGCAATTTCTTGCAGCGACTGATTGAGTGTGAGCGTCACCGTGTGACCCGGCTGCGCCATCACGCCTGATAGCGTGGGCGAGATGACGCGATTGCCGCGCCCGTCCAGCATCAACGCATCACGCCCTTTGATACCGCGCAGTAACGAATCGGCCGCCTGTTCAATCCCACCCTGCGGCTGGTCCGCATTGTCGACCGTACCGATTACGCGCTGAATCCCCGTCGCACCCGATTGCATGCGACGGTATACCAATTCGCGTCTAACACCGGCAATACCGGCGAAGCGCTCTACCGCACTCGGCGCGTATAATCCGGGCAACTCCACCCATTTCTGCGTGGTGTCCATCGCGCGACGAATGAATGCTGCAGGCACGTCCAACGCTCGCATGCCATCTCGAACACGCGCGCGCGCATCGCCCAACTTTTTTGTGCTGCGAAGTTCGTATGGCGTGATCGTGACGCGTGTGAGCTCACGCGTTTCCACCAGTACGCGACCCGTTGCGTCAAGGATACGACCGCGAAGCGGAGTGGTTGTCAGCTCTCGTACCTGTTGTTTTGCCGCGACAAGCCCCCATCGCTCACCTTCGATTAACTGGAGCTGTACGGAGCGCGCAAGAATCGTGAGTGCAACCGCCACCAGCGACAGGTGCACCCAAAACGCTCTCGAACGACTCACCAGCGGACCCGCGTCTTGTTGCTCTGACCCGTGCCCCGCCTGCGTCGAACCACTCGGCTCCAGAATCATTGCGTAACGACCGTGTCCGCGAGATTCCGCGTTTGCGCATCAGTGGCGACATGCATGCCCAAACGTCGCTCTGCTTCTGCCACGATATGACGTCGACTCGTAGCTTCGCGCAGTTCGTTTTCGAGAAGCGCGCGAGCGGAGGCCAGCGAACGTCGCTCCGTTTCCAATACGCCGATCTGTCGCTCGGTGGATGCCCCGAGCGCACGACGCCACACCACAATGCTGGCGACCATGACGAACAGCAGCAGTCCAAGTGCCACGCGGGTTCGCGATCCTGTCGCCGACCGTGTAGTACGCTTCGCCGTTGCCATCAGAGCGCGCGCTTCCACGCACGAAGTCGCGCGCTTCGCGCGCGCGGATTTCCGGCAGTTTCGGCATCACGCGCACTGACAGGCCGTTTCGTGAGTGTCTCGCCTAACGCGACACCGCGGCACGCGCACATCATCAACTTTGGCGGACAAATGCAGGTTGCGCTCCAATCACGAAACGCGTTTTTCACGAGACGATCTTCGCCCGAGTGATAGCTGATGATGGCAAGCACGCCATGTGGCTCAAGCCGATCACGCAACAGCGGGAGCGCGCGTTCGAGTCCGGCCAGTTCGTCGTTGACCGCAATACGTACCGCTTGAAAGACGCGCGCAAAATCCGGAGCACCGCTCCGAGGTCCGAGCACGGCGCGAATGGCATCGACGAGGTCGTCCGCCGTTGCAAACGGTCGCCGTGACCGCCGACGTACAACTTCGCGCGCGAGGCGCGCCGCACGCGGTTCGTCCGCATAGGCGCGTAACAATGCGGACAGGTCCACTTCGTCGATCGTGTTCAACAGCTCAGCGGCATCAAATTCGGAGTCATCGCCCATGCGCATATCGAGTGGTGCCCCCTCACGAAACGTGAAGCCGCGCGACAAGTCGTCGAACTGATGCGATGAAACGCCCAGATCAAGCAAGATGCCACCGAAGTGTTCGGAATAGGCGAGACCCGCTTCGTTTAACGCCGCGTAGTTACCAAGCAGAGCACGGAATTGACCGACACGCTCGAAGTCGGCCAGGCGCTCACGCGCAGAAGCGAGCGCGCGCGGATCTCGATCGATACCAGTGACACGCATGCCGCGGTCAAGAAGCGCGGCCGCATGTCCCCCGCCGCCGAGTGTGCAGTCGAGAATTGTCGATGCACGCGCTAGCAGCGACTCGATTTCGGCGAGCAATACGGGAACGTGGTACGCGCTGACGCGCGTGGATGGGATTGTACGGGCCGGGCTCACGCGCTTGGGTTGGGGCGCGACATGTTAGTGCGACGCACTGAGCAGCGTCAAGCGATGCGATGTGGAAGCGAAATGTGTATTACCCATTTCCCGGAACAGATGTGAGGCGGTCCGCATGCCGAAGGTGAACAGCAACGGTGACGATACCGGAAATGCACGCGAGCCCGCCGTCGCAGGCGACGGCGGGCTCGCGATGGAGCGCAAAGAAAGCGCTCGCCGTACTACTTACACGCAAACTGTTTGAGGAGTTGATCAGCGCCGGTATCCAACTGCATGGCGGCACCCATCAACGTCCGCATCTGATCGACGGCAAACGAGCCACCCTTCGGAAGTTGAATCTGTGCGTCGGCCAGCAGATTCTTCGCCTCCTTCAGCAAGCTGCATGACTTCTGTGCCTGGCCAAGCTGCAATTTCACTTGGCTGTAGCGCACGTACGTTGATCCAAGTAAAAACTGCGCCTGTGCCTTGGTTTGTCCTTTCGACACGGAATCGGCGTACATCAACGTGTTGATTGCCGTCTGGAAGTCGTCAGGATTTGCACTCTTACCAGCTGCGTTGCTCTGCGCCTGGCCGATGCCGACGACAATCTGTCGAACGGAATTGGTAGTGTCTCCGGCGGCGATGATCGCGCGCGCAGCGGGCAGTACCTCTTCCATACGATTCAAGTCTTTCAGCAGCGTGAGTCGAATGTACGCGCCGTTCTCAACCGGAATTTTTGCATCGAGGGCTTTCGTTATTGCATCCAACGCCTGCTGATTTTGCCCAGCCGACCTGAGCGACACGATCTGTTGGTACGTGAGGCTGGGCTGCCCCGGGAATTTCGCGAG
>JAYTTR010000463.1:0-4356 GCA_043744935.1 Gemmatimonadaceae bacterium | reverse complement strand
TTCGCGGAGTGAAGGGCACGACAGGCACGCAAGCGAGCTTCTTGACATTGTTTGACGGCGACCATGCACGTGTGCGCGAGTTGGATCGCATGGTTACGGCACGAATGGGATTTGCCGTGTCGATACCGGTGAGCGGACAAACATATTCGCGAAAAATTGATGCGCAGGTGTTGGGTGTGGTAGCGGGCGTTGCCGCTACGGCATCCAAGTTCTCGGGCGACATGCGCATGCTGCAGGCGTTTGGTGAAATCGAGGAGCCGTTTGAGAAGCATCAAATAGGATCGTCCGCAATGGCCTACAAACGCAATCCGATGCGCTCGGAGCGCATCGCATCGCTAGCGCGATTTGTACTCTCGCTCGAACCAAATGCGAATCAAACACATGCCGTTCAGTACTTTGAACGCACACTTGACGACTCGGCGAACCGGCGGTTGTCGATACCGGAATCGTTTCTCGCTACCGATGCGATTTTGGTGTTGATGCACAACGTAGTGCGCGGTCTTGAGGTGCATCCGGCACGCATCCGTCGTCGTGTGGACGATGAGCTGCCGTTTATGGCCACGGAGGAACTGATTGTTCGCTTTGTCCGGGCTGGTGGCGATCGTCAAGAGGCGCACGAACTGATTCGTGGTCACAGCATTGAAGCGGCGCGCGTCGTGAAAGACGAAGGTTTGCGGAATGATATGCTTGAACGCTTGGCGGCAGACCCCGCGTTCGGCGTGCCGCTGTCCGATTTGCAAGCAACCGCCGATCCCTCGCGTTTTGTAGGCCGTGCGCCGCAACAGGTTGATGAGTTCCTCGATGAAACTGTTGCACCATGGCTCGCGCGCGAGCGAGTGGCTCATGTTGTGGACGACGTGCGTGTATGAGTGCCGCGCTTGTCGCTACGTCATTACCACTGCCGCTGTTGCGTCGCGGCAAGGTGCGCGATGTGTACGAGATTGACGCCGATCGATTGTTGCTCGTTGCGACAGACCGCATCAGCGCGTTTGATGTCGTCATGGAAGAGGCCATCCCGTACAAGGGTGCCGTACTCACGCAGCTCTCCACATGGTGGTTTGGGCAGTTGGGCACGAAGGTGGCGCACCATTTGTTGACAGCCGAAACCGACGAGATCCTTCGCGAAATTCCGGCGCTGACGGCCTATCGCGACGTCATTGCCGGGCGCGCCATGCTTTGTGTGCGCGCTGACGTCGTGCCGATCGAGTGCGTTATTCGCGGTTACCTGACGGGTTCCGCGTGGAAAGAGTACAAGGCATCAGGAACGCTGGCGGGAGAACCGTTGGCCTTGCACTTGTCAGAGAGCGATCGCCTTGAGCCATCGGTGTTTAGTCCTGCAACAAAGGCCGAGACAGGCCATGACGAAAACATTACTATTGCGAATGTTGTTGAGGCGGTGGGTGCAGCCACCGCTGCTGAATTGGAGCGACTCTCCCGCATCGTGTATGAGTTCGGCCGCGCCACAGCGGCGTCGCGCGGCATTCTTGTGGCGGATACCAAGTTCGAGTTTGGATGGCGAAACGGACAGCTGGTATTGATCGACGAAGTGTTGACGCCCGACAGTTCGCGCTTCTGGTCGTTGGATGCGTACACACCCGGACGTGGTCAACCAAGTTTTGACAAACAACCGCTGCGCGATTGGTTGGACGTCGAGCGACGCGCGGGTCGGTGGAATGGTGATGCGCCGCCGCCAACGTTGCCTGAGGCCGTGATACGTGCCACCAGCTTGCGCTATCGCGACGCGTTTGTGCGTCTCACCGGCGCCCCACTCGATTTGGCACGGCTTGGCCTGCCGGAGGATCGGCACTGATGTTTGCTCGCGAAGGCTATCCGTTCATGTTTGGTGCGGCAGCGCTTGCGGCGCTCACATACGCTGCGGCACTTCGTTTTCGTTCGTGGCCGTTGTGGCTTGCGGCGTTCGTGCTCACGATCATCGCGCTGTGGGTCGCGTGGTTTTTCCGCGATCCGGTGCGCGTGGGCGAACGTGGTGCGTCGGTGGTGGTGTCGCCGGCCGATGGACGTATCGTGTTGATTCGCACGGTGGACGAACTCACCTTTATGCATGGACCGTCGCTGCGCGTGTCCGTGTTTATGAACGTGTTCGACGTGCACGTCAATCGATATCCGCTCAATGGCACCGTCCAGCACGTCATTCATAAGACGGGCAAGTTTCTCAACGCGGCGGTTGAAGCATCGAGCGACGATAATGAACAGGCGTCGGTAGGATTAGTCAGCGGCACGCATCGCATTTTAGTGCGGCAGATTGCGGGACTGATTGCGCGTCGCATCATCACTGACTCGAAGCCTGGCGACGTCGCGGTGCAAGGGTCGCGCATGGGACTCATTCGCTTCGGTTCGCGCGTGGACGTCTTTTTGCCGACGACTGCGGTACTGCGTGTTGCGCTTGGTCAACGTATGCAGGCTGGTGTAACGGTGCTCGCTGATCTTCCCGTCGCGTGAGTGACGACACGAATAACCGGTTGCCACGACGCTTGCGGCCACGCGTAGCGGTCGCACTGCCCAACGGGTTCACGTTGGCGAATTTGTTCTTCGGCATCTTTGCTGTGGTGTCGGCATCCCGCGGCGAGTTTGACGCGGCCGCTCGATACATCGTGTTCGGTGCCATTGCGGATACGCTCGATGGACGCATCGCGCGAGCGACAAATTCAGGCAGCAAATTCGGCTCCGAACTCGATTCACTGGTCGATGCCATCTCATTCGGTACCGCGCCTGCATTGATCATGTATTTCCTGGCGCTCAACGAAACGCGCTGGGATTGGATCTTTTGCTTTTTCTTTACCGCCTGTGCCGTGATGCGCTTGGCGCGCTTCAATGTGGAGCAGGCCGGTCGACCGATCAAGCATTTCGTTGGATTACCGAGTCCGGCCGCAGGGCTGACATTGGCCACGTATTACTGGTTCAGTCAGACGTCGCTGTATACCGAGACGGTCATTGCCGATCTCCCCTGGCATCAAATGCTGCGCTGGGTCATGCTCGGATTGGGTATGCTGATGATCAGCAGTGTTCAATATGCGAAAGTGCCAACGGTGGGTTTTCGATCGCTGAAAGGTTTATTGGGGTTGCTGCTCGTGGTTGGCACGTTTGTCGGTGTCATTTTTTTACCGAAGCAATTTTTCTTTCCAGCATTGATGGCATACGTCTTGTATGGCATCGGACGCACGGTGGTTCTCGGGTTGATGGATCGACTCCCCGCCGGGCGTGATCGCGAGGACACTGAGGATGATGATGATGACGATGACACGCTGGCTCGCCGACGCCGTCGTCGCCTGCAACGCCGGTCTCGAAACGTTTCCGATCGCAACTCAGCATCAGAGGATACTTCAGCATGACTCGTTTTCGTGTGGCGCTGCATATCGTTCCGCGCCGTGGGATTCTCGATCCGCAGGGCAAAGCCGTTGCCGATGCGTTGCATTCGCTCGACTTCAACCAGGTGTCTGACGTACGCGTGGGTCGGTTTATCGTGGTCGACCTCGATGCCGCATCCGCAGATTCTGCGCGTGCTGACGCGCGGACCATGTGTGAGCAATTACTGGCCAATCCCGTGACAGAAGATTTCGACATCGCGTCGGTGGAGCGCACGTGAAGGCCGGTGTGATCCGGTTTCCCGGTTCCAACTGCGACGAGGATGCGTATAACGCTGTTGCAGGAATTCTTGGACAGCAGGCCGTTTTTTGCTGGCACAAAGATCATGATTTGCAGGACGTCGATGTCGTTATTTTACCAGGGGGATTTAGCTATGGTGACTACCTTCGCCCGGGTGCAATCGCGAGGTTCAGTCCCATCATGCGAGAGGTCATTGCATTTGCGAAACGCGGCGGGCCAGTGCTTGGCATCTGCAACGGTTTTCAAATCGCGTGCGAAGCCGGATTGTTGCCGGGTGCACTCTTGCGTAACGAGAGCCTTCGCTTTGTGAGTGCGCCTGCGCAATTGCGCGTTGAAAATATTGCGACACGATTTACGTCACAGTATCGTCTCGGCCAGGTACTTACCGTTCCTATTGCGCACGGTGATGGACGCTTCACCGTTGACGCCGACACGCTAGAACGGCTTGAGGGCGAAGGTCAAGTGGTGTTTCGGTACGTCACGTCCGAAGGTGATGCGAGCGTGGCCGCAAATCCCAACGGCGCGCAACGGAACATCGCGGGTATTGTGAATGCTGAAGGCAACGTCCTGGGGATGATGCCGCATCCTGAGCGAGCGATGGAGCTCGCGCTTGGCTCCACCGACGGGCTTCCGTTGTTTGCCTCATTGCTTGAGTCGATGCTCGCCGTGGTGGCCGCGTGAGTACGGTGCTGCCGCGCGTGGGTGACCCGACCATCACGCCAGCACTTGTTG
>JAYTTR010000462.1:0-4372 GCA_043744935.1 Gemmatimonadaceae bacterium | reverse complement strand
GCGTGGTGACGTCGCGCAGAGAATCGCCAACGAACACCAATTGATCACTCAGCGACGCAGCGTCGCTCGCCAATGCGCGCAACGAACGCACGGCCGCGCTGTCGTCACCGGCGGCGCGAAGCCACGACGCTGACACGTCAATCGCGACAAGCGGCGCCAATGGTTTGGACGGAGACGACGATGCGCCAAACACCATGGCGGCAATGAGCATTACTGCGGCCGCACGTAACGTCGCAAGTGCGAACGCGGCCACGCGCTGCGACGCACCGGCACGCCCGTAGGCGAGCCAAGCGACGGCGAGGCCGAGCGCGAGGGCTAGTGTCCAGCGAATCACGGGCGAAAGGTCATGGAGCACACCCGGCTTGTCCACGGGGCGATGACATCTCGCGCCATTGTAAGACGTTCAGCGACGATCAGTCTCCAATGTGCCGCGTTGATACGACGTGCGGTGCCGGAACAACGACACTGGATGTCACCACCATTGGCCACTTGTCAAGTATGGCGAACAAGCGCGCCTTGACGGCGCCAAACTTGTTGCGCTGCGCAGTGTCGAGCGGCTCACCGGTGACGTTCCGTAACGCCAGCCGTGGATCACGATGCACGCCGCCCACCAATACTTCGAAATGCAGATGCGGCGCCGTTGCGAGGCCCGACTGTCCGACAAATCCAATCGTGCGCGAGATGGACACGGACGCGCCCGCCCGAATACCGGCGGCGAATGCACTGAGATGTCCGTAGCGTGTGACGAAGCCGTTGCGATGACGAATTTCAATCACGCGTCCGTAGCCTCCTTTCCAACCGGCGTAAATCACCGTGCCGTTACCAAGTGCGCGTACAGGAGTTCCGGATGCTGCAGCGTAGTCGGTGCCTTGATGCGCACGCCAGATGCCGAGGATTGGATGTTTGCGCAATCCGAACACGCTGGAGATTCGACGAAATGCGAGTGGTGCGCGCAAGAATGCCGCACGCATCGATTTGCCGTCGCCGTCAAAATACGAAACAGGCGACGCGTTATTCGCAAATCGCATCGTTTCAACTTTTTTGCCATCGAGCGTCAGCCGTGCCGCGAGAATGTTGCCGGGCCGTACAGCTCCTGTTGGCGCACGTTGACGCTCGACTAGCACACGAATGGAATCACCCACGTGCAATTCTCGACTCAGATCAACGCGATATTCAAGAATATCGGCGAGCGCGTATGCCACCTCGTCGCGAACATTTGCCGGAAATGCATCGGCGCCCTGTTCGAGCGCTGCAGTGAGCGTTGATTGCACAAGACCGCCTACGACAACGGTGTCTGTGGTCCACGGCAGACGCTCTTCCGACTCCGACCATGCGCTGGCGCCTTTACTCAGTCGTACCAAGCGATCGATCGCCATATGAAAGACAATTTCGGACGCGCCGGAATCGGGATTCAATCGCGTGGTGATGGTAGTGCCGGGACGAATGCGCCGTGCGTCGATCGCGCTGGCTGAGCGAAGCGCACGCGACGCTTCGTCGCGGGAAATACCGGCGCGTTCGAGCACGGCAGACAGTGCTTCTCCGCGCTGCACGGTATCGGTGCGCGTGTGCCAACGCGAGGTGATCGGAATGCGTGGCCCCGCGTCGAGAACACTCGCCGCGGGGCGTACACGGACCGGATGTCCGAGGGAAATGGCTTCAACACCAACCGCAACACACACGGCGGCGAAAAGCAGACTCCATCGTGTCCGGTTCAATCCATCTGTCTCCGTATGAACGTCGGGATTTCCATGTCGTCGAGCTCGATGCTCTTGACGGGCTCGATCACAGCAGGCCGCACCGGACGGGGCGCCGCACCTTCCCATGCAGGACGAGCCGCAGGGGCGACTGGTCTCACGATGGGTCGGTCTCTTGATGGGAACGGTAGCACCGCGGGCGACTTCACACCACCAGGGTTGCTGGGCGGTGGCCCGAACGTGGAGTGCCCGGTATTGCTGCCCGTGGGGGCGTGCGTGCTGCCGTTGCCTAAACTGCCCTGCATGAGCCGGTCAAATCCAGTTGCGATGACGGTGACGCGAATTTCACCCATCATCGCTGGTTCATGCACCGCACCGAAAATGATTTCGGCATCATCACCAACCGCATCATGCACGATGTCGTTGATCTGATGTACTTCACCAAGAGTGAGGTCTTCACCGCCCGTGATGTTCACCAGAACACCGGTCGCGCCGGAGATCGACACGTTGTCGAGCAACGGCGAAGCAATCGCTTGCTGCGCCGCTTCCATCGCGCGATTTTCGCCTCGACCAATGCCGGTGCCCATGAGCGCCGAGCCACCGTTTTGCATCACCGTTCGCACATCGGCAAAATCGACGTTCACGAGTCCGGTTTCGCTAATCAGTACGGAAATACCCTGCGTGGCATGGAGCAGAACTTCGTCAGCCTTTTTGAGCGATTCGTGAAACGGAATACCTTTACCCACTACCGCCAACAGTCGCTCGTTCGGCACGATGATCATCGTGTCTACATGCTTTCGCATCTCGGCAATACCCTCTTCGGCTTGCCGCATGCGCTTCCGACCTTCAAACAGGAATGGCCGCGTGACGATGCCGACGGTCAGTGCACCCGCTTCGCGCGCGAGCTGACAGATCACTGGTGCGGCGCCGGTTCCAGTCCCGCCGCCCATCCCGCAGGTGACGAAGACGAGGTCTGCGTTGCCCAGGACGCGCTTGGCATCTTCGCGATTTTCTTCGATGGCCTGTCGTCCAATTTCAGGCCGTGCGCCCGCGCCGAGCCCGCGCGTGAGCTTCTTGCCGATCTGGATTTTGACATCGGCTTTGGAATTCATCAGCGCCTGCGCGTCGGTATTGACCGAAATGAACTCCACGCCTTCGAGGTGTTCTTCAATCATGCGATTGACAGCGTTACCACCGCCGCCGCCAACGCCCACCACTTTCATGCGGGCGTTCTGCGAGGCGCTCTCTTCGAACTCGAAGGTCATCCGGGGTAGCTCCATACGGGGCTTAGACGGGCGCAGGGTGGAAGACAAACTGACGCGGTCGGGCCGCGCACAATTCGCTTGATTCAGACGCGAGCACCACCAGCTGCAGTGGTCCGCGTACAAACGCGTATGTGGATTGCGAGGACTCTCACAGCCTAGAATACACGTTCAATCGGTGAACGCAACCCATGATTTGTTATGGAGTTGTGCGAATGTCACAGAGTGCGCGGGCGATTGGAGTTGTCCACATTTTTGGCATTGCCAATAGTATGTGACTAGCGTTTGGGAGCCTGGGACGGGGGGATAGGGATTAGCACCGAGTCATGAGAAACGGCCACCCAGTGCTGCGGTGGCCGTGAACTGCGGGTGCCGAAACCACATGGTGTGCTAGATCGAGCGGCGACGAACAGCCATGCCAACGATACCGAGAAATCCGGTAAAGAACAGCAACATCGTGGCTGGTTCGGGCACCGTTGACGAGACGTCATAGCGCGCGGTGTATGTCCCGGCATTATCGCCGTAGAAATCCGGGTTTCCGGTAAACGCGCCGCCATCGGCGACACCGAAATACAAAGCGGTTGCGTTATCTGGAATAAAAAATTGTTGCTGCACCGAGCTGGACGTAAATCCATCGCCGATGAAAAACTGCTGACCGAGCAACGGCGACAGCGTGAGGAAATCCAGCGAACCAAATGTCAGCGTGGCTGGAGCAGACGCCGGCAGTGTGGGACCAAGAAACACGCCAGCGAGAAATCCGGAATTGCTCGCGACGATACCTGAAATTTTTCCAGACGCGTTCAGGTTTGTGGTGGGTAGAGTCGCTGCCGGTCCATCGGGTGACGTCGTCGCGCACGTGCCCACAGGGCAGAAACTCCCTGTACCCGTCGCATTCACTCGCAACACGCGACCGGTACCGGCCAGGAGCGTGACCAGGAACGGTGACAATCCGCCACCGTATGCCGGCGCAACACTGTACGTATTTCCGCCGGCCAAGTAAATGCTCAATGTCGTGGGCACGGCGGCACTACCAGGTTGCGCATCGCCACGTGCTGGTATCATGCCGACCAACGCGCCGAGCGATGCTGCATAGAGCAAGCGATGAGACATGGACACCTCCTGACCGGGTCACGATGAGCGGGTCAAGCAATACGTGCTCGCCCATCCGCTATCGTTCTGCGTAGGCTCGCGGCCCGCAAGCAACCCCGGCTATTTAGAAAAAATCCTGAAGCCAGGTTTTCACACGCGACGCCAGCTTGTCCACGCCAACGCCCGACATCGACGATCGTCGCGACGTGATGCCGCCCAGCGCCATGCGATGCGCGCCGTATAACGCGAGACCGGCCGCGGTGGAAAAGCGCGGCTCCGATACTACCTCAATCAAACCGCCAAGCTTCGCTCCCGGCACGCCGACGC
>JAYTTR010000461.1:0-4380 GCA_043744935.1 Gemmatimonadaceae bacterium | reverse complement strand
TATCGGCATTCGCGTTGGCGTCCATCATCTGCGTGAGCAGATCCTGATTCAAGGAACCCCAGTTGACGCCGATGCGCACGGGCTTGTCGTGTTCAATGGCGGCCTGCACGATCGTGGCAAAATTTGCATCGCGATGCTTCGAACCCACGTTGCCCGGGTTGATGCGATACTTGTCGAGCGTTGCCGCGCATGCGGGATACTTCGTCAGCAGTAAATGACCGTTGTAGTGGAAATCACCAATAATTGGGACGTCAACACCGCGATCATTCAAACGTTGACGGATTTCTGGCACCGCTTGTGCCGCCTCGTCGTTGTTTACCGTGATGCGCACAATTTGTGAGCCGGCTTCGAACAATTCGGCCACTTGATTGGCGGTTGCTGCAGCATCCGCGGTGTCGGTGTTCGTCATCGACTGCACCACGATCGGCGTAGCGGAGCCAACAGGTACGCCGCGCACGAGCACGGTAGCAGTCGATCGACGGGAGCTTGCGGCCACGATAAACCTTTGATGAACCTTGAGGCGGTAGAGTGACGTACTGACGAAACGTAAGGTAGCGAGACCGGGTGCTTCACCCCAGCTTTTAATCATGTCCGATTCTTCTATTCCGCCGCGCTCAGATCGTGATCATCGGCTCGATGAGACCATCGAAGCTGCCGCGATGCCTGCCAGCGCGACCTCGCAGACGCCCAAGAAGTCGTTCACGCGGCGGCATTGGGGCAAGGTGACGGTGTTTGCTGTTGTCGGCCTCCCGACCATTGGCTTTGCTATTTGGACGGCGGTTGCGCTGAACTGGAGCTATTCCGACGGGAAGCGTGACGGTTATGTGCAAAAAATGTCGCGCAAAGGCTGGTTGTGCAAAACGTGGGAAGGCACGCTGTACACTGGAATCGCCAAAAGCTTTCAGTCCGACAGTTTTCAGTTCACGGTGCGCAGTGATTCCATCGCGAATCTCATACAATCACTTCCCGGCAAAAAAGTTGCAGTGGATTACCAGCAGCACGTCGGTATTCCGTCGTCGTGCTTTGGAGATACGCAGTATTTCGTTACTGGAGTCCGCGCCATCCCGGATTAGCCGGATGCGGACTCATCCACCCGTGGAGGGTTTGATGTTTCGTTCGCTTCGCATGCTATCCGTCGCCGCACTGGTTGCCGTGCCAACCGTGTTGGTCGCACAGCAGAACACACGTTCCATTCAAATAGGCGCCAGCGGTGGTTTGTCGCTGCCGCTCGGTGCATTGGGCGATGGGACAAAGGCGGGCTATGTTGTTGCCGGCCATGTGTATTACCAGCCGTCAGGTTTCAAGTCCCTCGGCTACCGCGCCGACGTGAGCCTGGATAAGTGGAGCTCGAAGGTGTCCGGTATCGATTTGCGCAGCCTTGGTCTGGTCGCAAACGCCATTTTTCACCTGCCCAGCAGCAGCGAGTCGACCATCCACCCGTACGCGTTGGGTGGCCTCGGCATTTTCAACAGCAAAACGTCCGGTACTAGTCTCGGCATTACGTATTCGGCGACGAGTTCTGATGTGGGCGTGCAGGTTGGCGGCGGCATCGATTTCGCGCTGTCAGGCTTTTCTACGTTCGCCGAGGCAAAATATGTAAACGTGTTCTCGAAGGGCGGCACGAAATGGATTCCTCTCTCGTTTGGGGTACGCTTCTAGTTTCGTATCGCGCTGAACGCACGATTGCGCTCATGGCCCGCCGCCCTCGCACGAGGTAGCGGCGGGTCTTGTCGTTCTGGCAGTATTCGTCCATGCCGCTGATGAAAAATTCTTTTGAAGAAACTCCCAGGCCCGTTCTCATCATCGGCGCAGGGATTGCCGGGTTGGTATGCGCAATCGAGGTGCATCGCGCCGGTCGACCGGTCGTCGTGCTTGAAAAAGCGTCCGACGTTGGCGGACGCGCGCGTTCGTCCGTCATTGACGGCTTCGTGCTCGATCATGGCTTTCAGGTGCTCTTCACGGCGTATCCGACCCTCGCGAAATACTTGGATCTCGACGCCCTTGCGTTGCGCCGGTTTCTCCCCGCCGCTCGCATCGTGAAGGATGGTCACGTGTCGCTCATTGGCGACGCGCTTCGTGATCCGACATTGCTCCTGGATACCGTGTTTGCGCGCGCTGTGTCGATCGGTGACAAGCTGCGAATGCTCGCGCTACGTCGGTTCGCACAGCAGCTCAGCATCGACGATTGTTTTGCTGCCCGGTTCGCCAATGTGTCGACGCGGGAATTTCTCGAGTCGCGCGGGTTCGCCTCGCCTGTCATCGACGGATTTTTTTCGCCCTTTTACGGCGGCATTTTGTTGGATCGCACATTGGCGACGAGTGCGTCAATCCTCCTGTTCACATTCAAGATGCTTGGCGCGGGGGACACGGCCGTTCCCGCAGGTGGAATGGGCGCCATTGCGGCGCAACTCGCGTCGCAATTGCCGCGAGACGCGGTGCGCGTTGGAGTTGCTGTGCGTGCGTTGCTCGTTGATGGTGGTCGTGTCACAGGTGTCAGTTTGGACGATGGCAGTCGTTTCGATGCGTGTGACGTCGTGCTTGCGGCAGATCCGCCGGCAGCGGCAATTCTCGCCCGAACCGCACACGTGGCCCTTCAAGTTCCGTCCGACGCACTCGGATGCACGACGGTGTACTACACGGCAGCGCGAACACCACTGCCCGGGAAAGCCTTGTGGCTCAACGCCGACATACACGCGGTGATTGGGCATGTCATCACGATCACTGACGTTGCACCGGAGTACAGTGCTGCAGGTCCACTCATCGCCGCGACGGCGGTGGGCGCGCCGGCCACGTTGCCGGACGAGGCGTTGGATGCCGCGGCGCGGCGCGAAATCGCGGCCATGGCGGCGGTCGCTGGGGACACCGTTGCCACAACGCTGACACGTCTCGCAATTTGGCGTGTGCCATACGCGCAGTTCGCTCAACCACCTGGGTGGAGGGATTTGCGTCCCACCATTGCTTGCGGCATTCCAGGACTTTGGCTGGCGAGCGAAGTATTGCACTCAAGTTCTCTAGAAGGCGCAGCGCGCGGCGGCCTGGCGGCAGCGCGTGCGTTACTGCAGCCACACTAACTCGACAACCATGCGACGAATTATTTGCGCCACGGTGCTTTCAGTCCTCCTCCCGTTTTCGATGCGGGCGCAGCCACTTCCTGCACCAACGCTGCGTCAGCAGACACGAGCGAGCACCGATACGGCCGATACCCCTTCGCACATTGTGTCGATCAATCCGTTTCTGTTGTTATTTGGGTATTTCTCGGGTGAATATGAGCAACGAGTTCGCCCAACGCTCTCGTTCGCGGTGGCTGGATCCTACGTAAAGTTCGGCAGCGACCGCTACAGCAATATCGACCTCAAGGCGCGACTATATCCCAACGAGGTTGCACTGCGTGGATTCGGATTTGCGGCCTCCGCCGGCGTGTCCGCGATTCGCACGTATGAAGCCGACTGCTACCTGTATGATCCGTCCATTGGTGCAAGTGCGCCATGCACCAATCGGAACAAGACATTCTCATCGCCATCCGTTGCGTTTGAGCTCCAATACCAGTGGCTCCTGGGTTCGCGTCGTCGCACCGCTATCACCCTCGGCGGCGGACTGAAACGGTTCCTGGGGTCGAATGGTGAATTCTCGTTGGCCGGTGTCTCGCGTTTTCTGCCCACGTTTCGTTCGACGATCGGCTACGCGTTTTAGGCGGAGTCAATGCTGATGAATGTCGACTACTTGAATGCCGCGCTCGCAGGCCGTTATCGCATTGAGTGTGTCCTTGGGGTGGGCGGCATGGCTACGGTGTATCTGGCGCACGACCTCAAACACCAACGCGAGGTGGCGATCAAGGTTATCAAACCGCATCTCGCGGCAGCGGTCGGGGGAGCAGCGGTTTCTCAAGGAAATTCAGGTCACCGCCAATCTGCAGCATCCGCACATTCTGGCCCTGTATGACTCGGGCAATGCAAACGGCGCGTTGTTTTATGTGATGCCGGTGGTGTGAGGTGAGTCGCTGCGCGCACGGCTTCCTCGCGAAACACAAGTCACGATCGGAGAAACACTACGCATCATCACCCAAGTGACGGGCGCGCTCGATTTCGCACATCGCCAAGGCGTCATTCATCGCGACATCAAACCAGAAAACATTCTGCTGCACGACGGCGAAGCAGTGCTCGCCGGTTTCGGTATTGCTGCAGGAAAACGTGCTGCTGAACTCGACCCCTTGTCGCCGCAAATATTGATCGACGCAACTCTGACGCAATTCTTCTAGAAAGATTTCAGCGCAGCTCGTGGCTTGGCGAAGCGCGCACACGAACTCGATCCGACGTCTTTCTTTCCCGTGATGGTGCTCGCGTGGCTGGGCTATGTCGCGATTTTTGATTCGCTGCGCTCCGA
>JAYTTR010000460.1:0-4382 GCA_043744935.1 Gemmatimonadaceae bacterium | reverse complement strand
CAGCCGGTTCGCTCGATGCCGTCCGCGCCGCCGTTGCCAACGGCGCCAACGCCATTTACCTCGGCGCATCGATGTACAACGCCCGCGACGAAGGCGCGCAGCTCTCGCTCGAGGAGTTGGCGCAAGCGTGCGCGCTGGCCCATGCTCGCGGCGTGCGCATTTACCTGACGTTCAACGTGCTCATCAAACCCGCCGAACTCGCGGACGCGTTGTTCTATCTGGGCGAATGCGTCGATTGCGGGATCGACGCCGCCATTGTGCAGGACTTAGGTGTGGTCCGACTCATTCAACGCGTGTACCCAACGCTCGAAATTCACGGCTCCACGCAAATGACGGTGCATGATGCGTCTGGCGCACGCGTCATGGAGCATTTGGGTATCGAGCGCGTAGTGCTGGCGCGCGAGAATACGATCGAAGATCTGCGCGCCATACGCGCCGCCGTGCCAACACTGGGACTCGAAACATTCGTGCATGGTGCGTTGTGCATCGCGTATTCTGGCCAATGCTTCATGTCGGGTATGATCTCCGAACGGTCGGCCAATCGCGGTTCGTGTGCGCAATCGTGCCGGAAGGACTATGTCCTGATTGACAACGAAACCAGCGCCGAGCTTGATCGCGGCTTCTTGATTTCGGCCAAAGATCTCGCGGCACACGATCACCTCGAACAGATCGCACTCGCGGGCATTGGATGTCTGAAAGTTGAAGGGCGCAAGAAAAAGCCCGAATATGTTGCAACGGTCACCCATGCGTATCGCGAATGGTTGGATCGCTTGGCGACGGGCAACGTCACGACGCCGCCGCACGACGAAGTCGAACCACTCGTGCAAATTTTCAGTCGCGGATTTACCGGCGGCATGTATGGTGGTCGCCAAGGGCGCGACTATATCACGCGCACGCAGCCGGACAATCGCGGGTTGCCACTGGGAACTGTGATCGGACGAGAAGGCAACGAGATCATCGTCGACGTGTCGCATCCCATCGTCGTCGGCGACGGTATTGGCTTTGAAGCGCCGGAGCACAACACGGCCGACACCATCGGTGGTACGGTGTCCGCCGTTCGCACCCTCAACGTCCGCAATGGCACGCACCGGCAAGCCATTGCGATGCGTGTGCGAGTGTCCGAAGGTTGGCGTGTTGTGCGCTCGAACGACGTGACGCTCATGCGTATCGCGCAGGAGAGTTTTGCCAGCATTGTTATTCCAGAGCGGGTCGGTCGACGTCGCGTTGATGTCCGCGTCTTTGGGCACGCCGGTGGTCCGCTCAAAACGATTTGGCGATCTGGCGAGGACGAAATCACCGTGCGCGGCGATGTTCCGCTCGCTCCCGCATCGAAACGCGCCCTCGATCACCCCCAACTGCGCGAACAACTCGGCCGACTCGGCGAAACACCCTTTGTGCTTGGCTCGCTCGACGACACGGGTCTCTCCAGCGGAATGTTTGTGCCGGTGAGCGAACTCAATCGATTGCGTCAACAGGCCGTCGAGCAATTGCAGGAGCGATTGACTTGGGAGCGCATGGCGCTGGTGAACACGCGCGAAAACGCAATCGCGGAAGCTATTGCCGATCTCGCAGTTCGCACCGCATCGCCGCAACTCACCGCTACGTTCGCGCTGCGCGCCGTTGTCTACGATGTCGAAACAGCGCGTGCGGCCGCAGCCGGTGGCGCG
This sequence comes from Gemmatimonadaceae bacterium, assembly GCA_043744935.1. Classification (GTDB taxonomy): domain Bacteria; phylum Gemmatimonadota; class Gemmatimonadetes; order Gemmatimonadales; family Gemmatimonadaceae; genus Gemmatimonas. The sequence continues at coordinate 2,715 of JAYTTR010000460.1, read as the reverse complement.
ACGGAAATTGTGCTCGATCCATTTTTACGTCATCCGGCACCACCGCTCGCGCGTGTGCATGCCCTCCAGGAGGAACTGACGGCGCTTGGCATAACACTTCGCTTGCGTACGCCAACCATTGTACGGCCGGAAGAACGCAAGAAGCTCGACAAATGGCTCAACCTGCATTTGCCATTGCTCAGCGGACATCTCGGTTTGGTCGCGGAGCTTGGCGGCGCTGGACGAGATGTCATTGCCGATTACGCAACGAACGCGTTCAATCAACACACCGCCGCGCTGCTGTTCGAACTTGGCGCCTCGAACATTTGTGCATCGATCGAACTGACACTCGACGAACTTGGTGCGCTGATCGCACCGTGGCACGGCCGCAACTTTGACGTGCTTGTATATGGCCGTCCTGAAGGCATGACCATCGAGCATTGTATTTTGTCCGCCGCATTTGATCGTGAGCCGACGACGTGCCGAGATCTGTGTGTGCAAAAGCACCCGAATGTGTCGATCACCGATCCTGCAGGTTATTCATTTGCGGTGGCGACTGATTCGGATTGCCGCAATCGTCTTTTGCATTCGCGGCCGATTGATGGGGCGGAATATTTACCAGCGCTGTGGCGTAACGGTGTGCGTGGATATCAACTGCAATTCAACGTTCCTGGTGATGCGGTTTCTGCCATCACGCGAACATATTGCGATGCCTTGGATGCACTCGCGAACGATACGGAACCAAATCTCACCGCGTCGCGCGCACTTTTAGCGGGTGCGTTCACGCGCGGACATTTTGCACGCGCGGTCTGAGGTGACCGATCGCAACATTTGGGTGATGCCGGAACACGGTCCGTGCGTTTGCATGCGCAGATGACTACGCGAGAACCATTCGGCACACTCGATCAAGCACGATCCACGCTGCGCACATCGTTTGGCTATCCCGATTTTCGACCGCCGCAAATTCGTGCGGTGCAATCGGTGTTGGCGGGGCGCGATACACTCGTCGTACTGCCAACCGGCGGCGGAAAGTCGCTCTGCTACCAAGTACCCGCGCTCATGCGTCGTGGCCTGACGGTGGTTGTGTCGCCGCTCATCTCGTTGATGAAAGATCAAGTCGATGCGCTCGCACGACGTGGACTTCCGGCGGCCTTCATCAACAGCACACTGAGTTCTGGCGAAGTCGCGGATCGCATGGCCCAGGTCGCGGATGGATCGCTCAGGCTCTTATATCTTGCGCCGGAACGCCTGGACGCTGGTCGCACGCTGCAAAAATTGACGGACATCGGCATTGCGCTGCTCGCTGTCGATGAAGCGCATTGCATTAGTGAATGGGGACACGATTTTCGTCCGAGCTACCGTCGGATCGGGCTCATTCGCGAACGGATGGGCGCTCCGCAAACGGTCGCGCTCACCGCCACTGCCACGCCCGATGTGCGCGCGGACATTGTGCGCCAGCTCGCGTTACACGACGCCGATATTGTGGTGGCAGGGTTTGATCGTACCAATCTCACGTATCATGTCGCACCAACGCGTACGCAGCCCGACAAAGACAAGGCGGCAGTGCAGTGGATCCGTGACAGTGATGGTCCGGCCATTGTGTATGCGCCAACGCGGAAAGCCGTCGAACGTGTCACTGCTGTGCTCGTGCGCTCGCGCATCAAGGCCGTTGCATATCACGCCGGGCTCGACGACGGCCTTCGACAAAACGCGCAAAACGCATTCATGAACGAACGCGCCCGCGTCATCGTCGCCACGAGTGCGTTCGGGATGGGCATCGATAAACCGGACGTGCGATTGGTCGTGCACCATGCCATGCCTGGTTCGCTCGAAGCCTATTACCAGGAAGCGGGACGCGCGGGGCGCGACGGAGATCCGAGCACCTGCGTGCTGTTGCACGCGTATCCCGATCGCTTCACGCATGAATTCTTCGTTGAGAATGCGCATCCGGATCGCGCGCTCATCGAGCAAACGTGGCGCGTGATGCGCAACCATGTCGATCCCCATGCGTTCGTCGATCTATCCCTTGACGACATCGTCGAAAAACTGCCTGAAAAGGCAGGCGATCGCAAAGCCGCCGCTGCGCTGCGCATTCTCGCGGCCGCCGGCACGCTCACCGTCGAGCCACCAGCGTCGGGCCGCGTGTGGGTCCGCTTGCTCGCCGCGCCCGCGCGTATTACGCAGGAGCTTCAGGGAGAGCGCGAGTTTGATCGAGAAGTGCTCCGCGCACTATGGCGCGCCGTGGGAAAACGGCTCGAAACTGGCGCCTCCATCAATCTGGATGGGTTGCCACCGGGATTTGGGGGCGCAATGGGCATCGTTCCCGTGCTGGAACGTCTCGAAGCACAGCAGTTTGTCACGTGGACGCGTAGTGGTGCAGGGTTCCGCCTCGATACGCGGTGCCGAGATGCCAAGTGGCTGCCGGTTGATTGGTCGGCGCTTGAGCGGAGACGGCAAGCAGACCTCAATCGTCTTGACGCAATGCAACGATATGCGCAAACTCGCGCTTGCCGACGCGCGTTCGTTCTGCGCTATTTCGGAGACCCCGATGTGCGACCGCAATGCAACGCGTGCGATCGCTGCCTTGGGATTACCGAAGAGGCACCACCTCGCGTTGCCGCGACACCCTCTCGCCTTCGGTCCCGCTCACGCCGTACCTGATCAACAACGAATGGACGACAGTCTGTACTTTTCGGATCAACACCTCGCCGTGCGCGAGATGGTTCGCTCCTTTGC
>JAYTTR010000459.1:0-4384 GCA_043744935.1 Gemmatimonadaceae bacterium | reverse complement strand
AAAATCCTTGTGCATTGGTCGCAAAGGCAAACGCGCTGTCAGCGAGCGAAAACACGATGCCGCCGTGCGCGGTGCCAAAGCCGTTGAGCATCTCGTCGCGCACGGTCATGCGCGCAACCGAACGTCCAACGGCTGTCTCAAGCACCTCCACTCCCAACCAACGCGAGAAGGCATCCAGTCGCACCAGTTTCTCGACAACGGCGCGCGCTAAAACGTGCGTGGTCACAATAAACTCCCGCCGTCGCGCACGACGCGACGCAACCGCACACTGGCCCGGTAGCGATCATCGCCGTACTCGTGATACAGCGCATCAAGTCGCGCGAGCACCGTTGCCGGACCAATCGAATCGCCCCACGCCAACAGACCGCGCGGATAGTTCACGCCTGTGGTCATCGATTGCTCGATGTCCATCGCCGACGCGATGCCCAGGTGTATCGCGTCGATCGCCTCGTTGATCAACATGGCAAGCAGCCGATCAACGATCTGTTGTCCTAACACGATGTCACGCGTTGGCGCTGGTACAATTGCGCCCTCCCGATAGTCGTAAAATCCGCGTCCCGTTTTACGTCCAAAGCGTCCGGCTTCAACCAATCGCTGCTGCGCGATTGACGGTCGATATCGCGCATCAAAAAAGGTGGCCTCGAATACCGACCGCGTCACCGCAAAATTCACGTCATGCCCAATGAAGTCGGTCAACTCAAACGGGCCCATGCGAAATCCGCCCAGCTCACGTGCAGCCCAATCGATCGTCGCGCAGTCGGCGATCCCCTCTTCCATCATGCGGATCGCTTCTCCGTAAAAAGGTCGTGCGATGCGATTGACAATGAAGCCTGGGGTGTCTGCAGCAAGCACGGTGGTTTTCCCCCACGCATCGATGAGCGCACGCACACGCGCCGTCACGTCGGCCGATGTCGTGATCGCCGGTACGATCTCCACCAAGGCCATCAGTGGCGCCGGATTGAAGAAGTGCACACCAATCACGCGCGCCGAGTGAGTGCAAGCACCACCAAGCGCGGCAATGGACAATGACGATGTATTCGAGGCGAGAATTGCATCCGGCGCAATGATCGATTCCAATACCGCGAAGAGACTCTGTTTTGCCGAGAGCTGTTCGATGACCGCTTCGATGATGACGCCGCATTCGGCAAATACCGACAGTTGATCAACGCTTGCGCCCTCGACGTACGTAAGGCGTGCCATGACCGTGTCTGCATCGGCACGTGTCAGACGTCCTTTGTCCACCTCTCGCGCCATTGCCTTCAAATGCCCATCGCGCGCGCGTGTCAGCGACGCGGTCATCGCATCAGCCAACACGACACGATGTCCATGCATTGCAGCGACCTGCGCGATGCCCGCGCCCATCGCGCCCGCGCCTACCACACCAATCATCGCCGTTGCGTCGGGCGCAGTCATAGCCCGCGATATACCGGCGTGCGCTTTTCAAGAAAAGCGCGAACACCTTCTTCATAGTCAGCCGTTTTTCCAGCTTCGTGCATGGCTTGCGCCTCGACATCGAGTTGTGCGTCGAGACCATTGGCGAACGAGGCATTCAGCGCGCGCTTCGTCAGTCCAAATCCGCGCGTGGCTTGCGTCGCCAGTGACTTCGCCAACTGCAGTGCCGTTTGATGCAAAATCGCCAGCGGCACAACGTCCCAGATGAGTCCCCACTCTTTCGCTTTCGCGGCAGGAATCTTTTCTGCGAGAAAAAACATGCCAGTCGCGCGTTGCAGACCAACGAGACGCGGCACGAAGAAGGTGCCACTCGTATCCGGAATCAATCCGAGCTTCGCAAAACTTTCGACAAATGACGCTTCGGCGGCGGCGATCGTGATGTCACATGCAAACGCGAGATTCGCGCCCGCTCCCGCCGCCACGCCATTCACCGCGCAAATTACCGGTTTTTCCAGCGTGCGAATCGCTCGAATGATTGGGTTGTAACTGGCCTTCACAATCTCGCCAATGTCCGGCATCGGCCCATCACCAACTGGTAACGCTTCCGCGAGATCCTGCCCCGCACAAAATCCGCGCCCAGCGCCGGTGAGCAGGACCGCACGTACAGCATCGCTTTCCGATGCCGTGCGCAAAGCGAGCTGCAGTTCGCGCGCCATCTCGAGCGTAAAACTGTTGAGTACGTCGGGTCGATTAAGCGTGATCGTCATCACACCATCAGCGAACTCAACGGAAAGGAAGGCATAAGGCATGCATAAGGATATCGTGCGACGCGCCATTTGTAGCAGAACTCTTGAAGCGCCGTTCCTATCAACACTACCAGTGGAGAGAACCTCGATGGCAACCGACGACAACGACAAGACCGTTTCCGTACTCAATGGATTAATCGAAACCTGTCGCGATGGTGAAAAGGGTTTCACCACTGCGGCAGAAGGCGCCAAGAGTACTGATCTCAAGCAACTTTTTTCTTCGATGGCGTCGCAGCGCGGCACATTCGCACACGAACTCGAAGTGAAGGTCACTGGACTTGGTGGCAAACCGGCAGATATGGGTCACGTTGCGGCGGTGGCACATCGCGGGTGGATGAATATCAAGGCGGCCGTGTCAGGCAACGACGACAAGGCCATTCTCAACGAGTGCGAGCGCGGCGAAGACTATGCCAAGAAAGCGTTTACCGATGCGCTGAACGAATCCCTCCCGGCGGACGTTCGTCCCATCGTCGCACGTCAAGCCAGCGATGTCAGAGTAGCGCACGACAAGGTGCGCGACCTGCGCGATCAACAAAACGCCATGAGCGACGCAGCGCACTAGCGTCGTTCAACATGTGCACACTGTTCGGTGAGATGCATTCGCCGAACAGTGGTCCATGGCTCTCCCGTTATACGCAGCGTTGGCCCACATTTCGGCCATCATGCCAACCAAGCCGGTCCCTGCATCCGTATCTCCACGCGCTCAGTTCGATTGGCGACGCATTGCCTATTGCGCACTCGTGTCTCGTCAACTTGACGACATTGAAGAAGCAACCAATCGCAATCGTGCGTCGGTGCCGAAAGAGCATGTGGTGCTCTACCAATTCTCTGCGCGCGGGCACGACGTCGCGCAAATCATCCTCGGTTCGCTCATTGCGCACCGACACGACGCAGCCGGCGCATACTATCGCTCCCGACCACTCCTGCTCGCACTCGGCGTTCCACTCGACGATGCCTTCGGCAGTCCCCTCGGACGCGCGGGCGGTTTCAGCGACGGACGCGACATCGGCGTCGTGTACAACCTGCCGAATGCTCACGGCCCGATTGTCTTGCCGATGGCGGGCGATGTCGGCGCGCAATACACGCCGGTTGTCGGATGGGCGCAGTCTATTGGTTACCATCACGACTCGCTCGGCGATACCACCTACGCGGGCAGTATCGCCGTTGCATGCGGCGGCGATGCGTCGGTTGCGACCAGCGGTTTCTGGTCGGCACTCACCATCGCCACCACACTCAAATTGCCAGTCTTGTTTTATATCGAGGACAACGACCTCGGCATTTCAGTCAGGGGTGACATGCAGACTCCAGGTGGAAACATCGCGACGAATCTTGCGGCGTTCACCAACCTGCGGGTCACCAACGGCGATGGGACAAATCCGCACGAAACGTCAGGGCTTTTTGCGGAGGCCGTGACGTATGTGCGCGCAGGTAGTGGTCCAGCACTCGTTCGACTCACGGTGCCGCGCCTTTCAAGTCACTCTGGTCCCGACAACCAGAAAGGGTATCGCTCGTCGAGTGACATCGAGGAGGATGCGACGCGTGATCCGTTGCCACGACTGCGCGAATATCTCGTACCTGCACTGTTGTCGAACGCTGACTGGACCGCGCTTGAAGCAGAAGTTGAACGCGATGTTCAGATCGCGCTTGAGGCTGCACGTACGCGACCGATGCCAGACGCGGTGGGTATCGGCAATCACGTGTACGCGAGCGAGGACAGCAGCATCCCGGCAGCATTTGGTGGTCTCACCAGCAGCGAACGCGATGCATTGGGTGGGACGACAGAAGCCGCTGAAGACGGCGATTTACTCCGCTTCGCCGAGGCAGTGCGACGCACATTGCGTCACGAACTTCAGGTCAATCCAAAAGTGGTGGTGTTTGGAGAAGACGTCGGCCGGAAAGGCGGCGTGCACCTCGTCACCGAAGGACTGCAAAAACAGTTTGGCGAGCAACGCGTCTTCGACACGAGTTTGTCCGAAGAAGGCATCATTGGTCGCGCAGTCGGCATGGCCATTGGCGGATTGATGCCGGTGGCAGAAATTCAATTTCGTAAATATGCCGACCCCGCCACCGAGCAGTTGAACAACTGCGGCACGTTGCGTTGGCGCACCGCGAATCGCTTTGCTGCTCCAATTGTGGTGCGCATGCCGGGCGGATTTGGGAAGGATGTTGGCGATCCGTGGCATAGC
>JAYTTR010000458.1:0-4421 GCA_043744935.1 Gemmatimonadaceae bacterium | reverse complement strand
GTGCAAGCGGTTTTTCGAGATCGTCCGTCAAAAAATCCGAGCACAGAAACACGACGGAACGATGCGGCAACAGTCGCATCATCCGATCCACAGTCCCGGTGATGGCGGTCCCGCGCCCGACAGGCTGCGTGGTCATCAAATCACGAATCAGTCGTAACGCATGCTTTCGTCCTTTGCGGGCCGGCAATGCGTGCTCGACACGGTCCGTAAAGAGCATGAGCCCCACGCGATCATTGTTGCGCACCGCCGCGAGTGCAAGCACGCCCGCGAGTTCAATGGCCAGATCGTGCTTGAAACGGGCGCGCGTACCAAAGCGCGAAGATCCAGACATATCAATCGCCAACATGATGGTGAGCTCGCGCTCCTCGACGTAGCGCTTGACGAACGGACGTCCCATACGCGCTGAGACATTCCAGTCAATGGCGCGCACCTCGTCTCCGGGCTGGTATTCACGAACCTCCGAGAATTCCATGCCCTGCCCCTTGAACAGCGAGCGATACTCGCCAGCGAACGTCGAGTCAACGAGACGCCGCGTGCGCATTTCGATTCGCCGTACCTGGCGCAACACGTCGGCCGGCGCCACTGTGACGGCCGATGCGGTGACGGCCGATGCGGTGACGGCCGATGCGGTGACGGCCGATGCCGCACCTGATGCAACAGCAGCCGAGGGCACGATACTCAGGGCGATTCGACGGCAGCGAGCAAACGCGTGACGATCGTATCACTCGTCACACCTTCGGCATCGGCCTCGAACGACGTCAGCACGCGATGCCGGAGCACATCGGGCGCGATGCTCTTCACGTCGTCGGGGGTTACAAACGCGCGACCGCGCAAAAATGCGTGCGCGCGCGATGCTTGTGCGAGCGCGATCGTTGCGCGAGGACTGGCGCCAAATTCAATCAGCGGTCGCAAATCTGCCGCGCCAACATCGGCCGGGAAACGCGTAGCGTGAACCAACTCGACGATGTAGTCGACGATGCGGTCGTCCATGTACAATTCAGCAATGCGCCGACGCGCATCGAGCAGATCTTCCGGCGCCGCGACCGGTGCCACGGTGACTTTGTCACCACCTGCCATCCGCCGCAAAATTTCGCGCTCTTCGGCACGCGTGGGATACCCCACCCGAAGTTTGAACATGAAGCGATCCACCTGCGCTTCGGGCAACGGATATGTGCCCTCCTGTTCAATTGGATTTTGTGTGGCCAACACCAGAAATGGTTCGGCGAGTGGATACGTGGTGCCACCAATCGTGACTTGTTTTTCTTGCATTGCTTCAAGCAACGCCGCCTGCACTTTGGCCGGGGCGCGATTGATTTCGTCGGCCAGAATGATGTTCGCGAAAATCGGACCGCGCTTGACACGAAACTCGCCGCTGGGTTGATCGAAGATCTGCGTCCCAACGACGTCGGCAGGCAGCAAATCGGGCGTGAATTGAATGCGCTGGAACGACGTGCGTACGGTTTCAGCCAGGGTGCGCACAGTAAGCGTTTTTGCCAAGCCCGGTACTCCTTCAAGCAGCACGTGCCCACCAGTGAGCAGACTGATAAGGAGTCGCTCAACCATGTACTCTTGCCCGACGATGCGCCGCGCGACTTCGCGAAGCACGCCTTGCACCAACACCATATCGGCCGACGCGGTTGCGCTCGTGGTCACGACTTACAACTCCTGCTGGTCTGGATGAGGGTCAGCACCGCAGACGCTGCAGCGCTACGGAAATCGTGCGGCATACGCGTACGTGACACGCCCCACTGCGTGCAATACCCACAACAGCGCCGTCTGCTCCGTTCAGGCGGACGGCAACAAAGTGTCGAGAACAGACCGCTCACTCGCATTGAGGGCACGCGTTTCACCAGGAGCGAGATCACCCAGTCGAACCGGGCCAAAACGCGTTCGTACCAAGCGCTCGACCTGCAGGCCGAGTGCATCGCACAGGCGACGCACCTCATGTGTTTTGCCTTCAGCAATCGTGATTTCAAAGGCCCACCGTCGATTGCCCAGCGGTTGGGCAGTCACTTCGCGCGGCACGACGAAACCATCCTCGAGTTGAACACCGCGTCGCGCTTCGCGCACGGCTGTCGCTGCATCACCGCGCACGGTGGCCAAATATGTACGCTCAATCTCGTTACTCGGATGCGTAAGCAAGTGCGCAGCACGGCCATCCGTGGTCAACAACAAGACGCCTTCGGTCATGTAATCGAGCCGCCCCACGTACACGAGTCCGGGCACCTTGTGCACAAGATCAAATACGGTTTGGCGTCCCTCGGGATCTTTGCGTGTTGTCATGACCGCGGCCGGCTTGTTGAGCACGATCCACCGATGCGTTGTCACGTTGGCCGAGACGGAGTCTCCGTCGAGCGTAATGACATCACGTTCAGGATCAATCACCTGCCCAATCGTTGCCACGGTGCCGTTCACCTGCACGCGCCCGTCAGCAACAGCGCGATCCGCTTCTCGGCGCGATGTCATGCCCGCACGTGCGAGTGCCCGTTGGACGCGCATCGGACCCTCCGGCGCGGCCTTCACCGTTCCGCCCGCGCCGCCCGCACCGCGATCAATTTCCTGTCGACGCGGTGCCGATTTTTTTGCTGGACTCTTCGTCGCCGTGACGGCCGTTACGGAAGGCTTGCCTGATGCCGTTTTGGTTGCAGACTTCTTGCCAGAGGCACGCGCACTAGCCGCTGCAGCTGAGGCCTTGCTCGATGAGGCACTTGGCACACCGCGCCCAGAACCGCCCTTCGGAGCACGTTCCGGTGGCTTTACGCCGCGAGGCGCTGCGGTGCGCGCTTTCGACGATCCACCGCGCGGACCTTGACCTGGGCGCGTCACTCGGCGAGAACGGCATTACCCGCTCCACGCAACGCAATTGCCAGTTCATCAGCGCGCGGCAACTCTTCGAGATGGCGAAGTCCAAATTGCTCGAGGAACTGCGGCGTGGTGCCATACAGCAGCGGGCGACCAATTCCTTCACTGCGACCGACAATGTCGATAAGTCCTCGTTCGTGCAGCGATTTGAGCACACTCCCAACCGCGACGCCGCGAATCTCTTCGATTTCCGCGCGTCCAATGGGTTGCCGATAGGCAATGATTGCAAGTGTCTCGAGCGACGCTGCCGACAATCGTTGCGGACGGACTGCGACTTGCGCACGCTCAATCGCTTCCGCGTATTCCGCGCGCGTGAGAATTTGCCAGCCACCGCCCTGCTCTACCAGTTCGACGCCGTGTCCATGCACGTCATAGTGCTCGCGCAACTCATCCAGTGCGGACGCAACCGCCGCCAAACTCGATTCCGCATCGAGTGACGCAAGCGCGTCGAGCGGGATCGGACGGGGGGCGGCGAACAGCGCCGCTTCAAGCAGCTTCGCTAACGGCGTCACGACTCTCGATTTCTACGGACGCGAAGGGCTGGTGCTGCGCGATTCGCAGTTCACCTAACTTCGCCATTTCAAGCAACGCCAAAAGCACCGACAAAATTTGCCACGGCTCGGCGTCGCGTCCAACGAGGTCGGTCCACCGCGCGCCGCGACGCATTGCGAGCAACGACCGAATTGTGGTCATCGCGCCTGCAACATCAAGCGCACGCGGAATGACATCGTGTAACACTGGTTCTTTTGCTGTGCGCAGCACGCGATCAACCGCCGCCAGCAACTCACCAAGCGAGAGGGACAACGGGGTTGCACTTGGCGCAAAATCGGCCGCTTGTGGCACCCAACGCCGGCTAAACTGATGCCGGCGCTCTTCGCCACGATGTTCGAGCAAATCCACCACTTCGCGCATTTGCTGGTATTCGAGCAGACGACGCACCAACTCCGCACGCGGGTCTTCCCATGATTCTTCTCCGTTTGCGCTGGGCAACAACATCTGTGCCTTGATGCGAAGCAGTCGCGCGGCCATTTCGAGATAGTCAGCCGCTTCGTCCAAGCCCAGCGTGCTTATGCGCGCGAGAAATTGTTCAGCGATACGCGCAACGGGAATGTCATAAATATCCAACTGCTCATCGCGAATGAGCGAGAGCAGCAGATCGAGCGGGCCAGTGAAGTGGCTCAGCTCAACAACAAATGCCGAGCCGTCAGCGTCGTGGAGACGCAGCGAGGAAGCGATCATGTGCTGAAGGGATTGGGCAACATGAACGGAAGGTAAAGTCGCTCAGCGAGAAAACGCAGGTAGTACGCCGGCGCTAGCCAGAGCATGACCACCCCCCGCGCGAACGAAAGCACCGCAAACAACACAAGTAAGCCGATGCCGCCGATCCGTTGGTACGCGAGCGACCATTGCGGTGGCAACAAATACTTGAAAACGTGCGATCCATCCAACGGCGGTATTGGGATGAGATTGAACGCGGCGAGAATAAGATTGATGAATACGCCGAGGATGAGCATTTGCTGCAGTACAGCGAGCGGACGAAGCAGCACGGGCACGTTTTG
>JAYTTR010000457.1:0-17387 GCA_043744935.1 Gemmatimonadaceae bacterium | reverse complement strand
TTCACTTCCCGTGATCTGGCACGGCCTGCGCGAAGGTCTCCGCGACGTGTCGAGTTCAACAACGGCTAACGTGCGCGAAACGGTGCGCACGGATCGCGATCTGTCGATGAAGGTGGTGCTAATGGGTATCATCGGCTTGGTCGTGGCGCTTGCAGCCGCGAGTCCGTTGTATGTCGGCGGCACCGGTATCGGGACACGTCTCGCAGCCGCATTGCTTATCGTGATTTTTGGATTTCTGTTTGTGACCGTTTCATCGCGACTTACAGGAGAAATTGGCTCATCGTCGAATCCGATTTCCGGCATGACGGTTGCGACGTTGCTGCTCACGTGCCTGGCATTCGTGATTCTCGGATGGACCGGTAGCAACTACTATGTTACCGCACTCTCTATCGGTGCCGTTGTGTGTATCGCCGCCTCAAACGGTGGCTCCACATCGCAAGATCTGAAAACCGGTTTTCTTGTTGGGTCGACGCCGCGCTCGCAGCAGATAGCGATTCTTGTCGGCGCATTTATTTCCGCAGTCGCGCTTGGGCCCGTGTTGTTGCGTCTGAACGCGGCGGGGTCGGTATACGTGGATGTCGCAAGCGCGAGTGCGAACACACGCGGCGGCGCGGCGCTGAGCAATGGAGAAACGGTTGACGTTCGCACGCTACAACGGCGTGAACATGTCGAAGGTTTGATGGCCTCGGGCAAGAGTGTCGACACGCGCGAATATTGGGTCTGGCATCGTCAGGACGCCAACGGTGGGAACGCCGAGAAGTACCTCGTGGACGACGGCGGCAAGCCGGTGTACTTCGTGGATCCGGGTATCAACGGCAGCATTCGCAAACTCGCGAACGGTCAGGACGTTCCGAAATTCGATGCGCCAAAAGCCACCCTGATGTCCTATATCATCAAAGGCATACTCGGCGGAAAATTACCGTGGGGATTGGTGTTGCTCGGCGCAATGATCGCGATTGTCCTCGAGCTGTCCGGCATTCCATCACTTGCCTTTGCGGTGGGCGTGTACTTGCCCATCTCGTCATCCGCGCCGCTGTTTGTCGGCGGCCTTGTGCGTTGGGCAGTTGACCGTTGGATTGCACGCAAGCACAGCGCGCGCAATCTCACGCCGGATGAATTGGTGGCCGAAGGGGATAAGAGTCCCGGTGTGCTGATGGCGTCTGGCTATATCGCGGGCGGTGCGATTGCCGGCATTATCATTGCATTTCTCGCCGGCGTACCGGCGATGGCGGGCGTAAACCGTGCCGTAGAGAAACTGTCGGAAAGCAATCCGATGTTTACCGGATCGATGGCCGACATACTGTCGCTGATTCCGTTTGCGGTGTTGATCGTGGTATTGTATTTAAGCGGTCGAGAAAAATTGCTGCGCGGCTAGGGAGCGAGCGGCAGCGACGCCCGCTTGCTTCATTCAACTATTCCCATCGTATCGAGGCTCCATGTCCGCCAAAGAATTCCCCGACCATCATGACGCCGAACTCGTGCTCAAGCTGTACGAATTGCGTCGCGAAGATGTCATGCGCGCTTCACGTTCACTGATTGTCACGAAATTTCTGCCAACGAGCTTCGACGATGTATTAGCCGTGACAAAATTCGAGCATCCGTTAAATGCGGCATTTCGTCAATGCTCCACGTTCTGGGAAATGACGTACGCGATGGCGCGGCACGGTGTGATGCATGCGGATTTCATGCTTGAGAGCAATGGAGAAGGCCTGCTGTTGTATTCACGCATCGAACCGTGGCTGGCCGAGTATCGCGAGCACGTCAGTCCAATGGGTTTCCGCAATGCCGAGTGGGTCGCGACGGAAACGACATACGGTCGACTGATCGCCGAACGGTTTCGCAAACGTATGCAGGCAACACTGGCGGCGGCGAAAGTCGCGCTGTAGTCAAGTCGCTTTGGTAACCCTATTGAATGGTCGTTGGATCCATCCAAAACACTTCCCAGTGATGGCCGTCAAGATCATGGAAGCTCTGCGAGTACATGAATCCGTGATCTTGCGGCGGCATCGCGTTCGATCCACCCGCGTCCATTGCGGCTTGAAACATCGCATCAACGTCGGCACGACTATCGCAAGAGAAAGCATAGATCGCCTCCGTCACCACCATCGGATCACTTGGCGTTTTCGTGGTAAATCCGCGAAAAAACCCGTCAGTCAGCAGCATGAAATACGCCGCGTCGCTCACCACGAGGCAAGCCGCGTTGTTGTCGGTAAACTGTTTGTTGAACGTAAAGCCGAGCGCCGAGAAGAACGCCATGGACTTTTGAAGATCGTTGACACGTATGTTGACGAAAAGTTTGTGCGAGGTAGACATGAGAGGAGTTGGCGTGAGGGTGATCGGATAGACAATCGGCATCGTCGGCGAGCGCGTGCTGAATGCATCGCCGACACCAGATCGACGGATATCAGGCATTGCCGACGCCGCCATCAATAGCGCGAAAACGCCAGTCACAAACCACTATGGTACGCTCGTGCGATTCATCAGGTCATGCCTCGAGCGCCAGTGCATGCAACGGCAAGCCAAACTTCGGGAATAGTGTTTGCGTGTCGAGGAAATAATTCATCGACGCAATGTGATCTCCATCAAGTTCCAACACGATGAGTGCCCATGGCTCCGCGCCGTTTTGTCGATATTGACCAAACGCAGGCGAGCCGCACGCGGCCGTCGGTACCAAACGCGAACCCTTGCAACCAATTCCACGTCCAAGCAGCCAGCGCGAAATCGATGTATGTCCCTGCAACCAGAGCGAGTACGGCGGCATTGACGTCGTTGCATCGTCACGCAGCGGCGACGTGATTGCCGCGACATCATACGCTTCAAATGCGTGTATGAAACGTTCAACGAGTTGCGCTTGCGCCGTGTTCAGCGCAGTGGGTGCGTACGGCGAAACGCGGCGCAGCGAGGTGCTCACTCGCCGCTTGGCGAGCGTGGCGCGTGCCCGTTGCAGCGCACTGTTGATCGCCGCCGGTGTGGTATCGAGACACAGCGCGACCTCAGCGACGGACCAGTTCAGCACCTCCGTCAATAGCAACGCCGCACGCTGCTTCGGCGGCAAATACTGGACAGCCGCAACGAACGCCAACCGAATACTCTCCTTCAGTACAGCGCGTTCGAGCGGATCACCGTCGGCGGGAATAGCACGCTCATCGGGAATAGGCTCCAGCCAATGCGTGCTGGGCATCTCGACGAGGGAGTCGTCTGTGGTGCCGACTGGCCCCATCTCACGTGGCCGCATACGCGGCGCGCGATCCGCGAGTACATCTAGGCAGACGTTGGTCGCGATACGGTATAGCCACGTGGCCATGGATGATCTCCCGTCGAAACGGGCAAGCCCGCGCAACGCGCGCAACATCGTGTCCTGCACCGCATCGTCCGCGTCCACCACGAAGCCGAGCATGCGGTAGCAATGACCGGTAAGTGCGACGCGATGTGGTTCGAGGAGTGTTGGCGAATGCATGCGACGTATGCGGAAGCGGTGTGGAGATGAGTAGGGCCAATCGCCGTACTTTTGCGTTAGACTCCGGGTAGTCGAGAAGTCATCGGTCAATCTGGAATCTGGTGTTTCCCCGTCAATCCCTCGAGTATGACACTGCGTACAGGACTCACCACCGCGCTCGTCATTGGTATTACGGCACTCTGCACGATTGCTCCCAGTGCGACACTATGTGCGCAGAGCGCGCCGCTGACGGCGCTTCGATTTCGCGCGCTTGTCGATGCCGCTGGCACGTCCACGCCTGACGCCGTCGTCATCATACAGGCGGACACTATTCTGCGTGTTGGTCGCGGTGCTGCAGCAGTTCCGGTCGGCGCTCGCGTCGTCGACCTGCGACGGTTCACGGCCATTCCCGGCATGATCGATGTCCACACGCACATGACCTACTATCGGGACAAGGCCAACCCGACAGCGGCCGGTCCGCGATCAAGGGACTCGGTGGTGATGGCCGCTGCGTGGAACGCGCGCCGCACGCTCGAAACTGGCGTGACCACCGTACGTGATCTCGGCGCATCAAATTACGCGGACATCGCGATGCGCGACTCCATAAATAACGGCGCAATGATTGGTCCGCGAATGTTTGTGTCGGGCTATGGTCTTTCGAAAATCACGGCACCTCCGAACGTGGGCGCACCATCAGGCGCAGCGCGCGGACGCGTCATGGATACGACGCAAATCAAAGAGGCAATTCAGGCGCAAGTGAATGCGGGCGCCGATTGGATCAAGATGTATGGGTCCACCGGCAGCTTTCAAAACGTGACGGGCGTACAGACGTTTACAGATACCGAAATGCGCGTCGCCGTTGAGACCGCACATCGCCTTGGAAAGCCAATCGCCATTCATTCGTACGGCGATTCCGGCGGTCGCGCCGCTATGCGCGCCGGTGCCGAATCGGTGGAACATCCGGGTCTGCTCGACGCTGCAACGATCGCCGAGTTTGTGAAACGCGGCACGGTGTATGTGCCAACGGTGGATCACAATCGCTTTTATGCAGAGAATGCGGCACTGTTGGGATACACACCGACTCAGGTTGCGGAGCTGGATTCGTTTCGCGTGTTGAATCTGGAAACCGTGCGACGTGCGCATAAAGCGGGCGTGAAGCTCGCGATGGGTTCAGATGCAGTCTTCTGGATGTTTGGAGAGAATACGCGCGAACTAGGCTTCATGGTGAAAGCTGGGCTGACACCAGCGCAGGCGCTTGGCACCGCGACAACCAACGCCGCGGCGCTTCTGCGCCTGCCAAAGAAATTGGGAAAAATTGCGCCGGGATACTTTGCCGATATCGTTGCAGTTGATGGCAATCCGCTGCGCGACATCAACGTGGTCATCAACCATGTCGTGTGGGTGATGAAAGGCGGCGTGGTGGTGGTGGACAAACGTTAAGGAAACTCTTGTGTCACTCGACCGGCGGCTGGTGGTGTGGTGTACTTGTCAAACCAGCTGCGGAGATACAACTGCGTGCGCATGAAGTTGGACGGTGTTGAACTCGTGCCGTGCCATTCGTTGTTGAAGCGGATCATCGCCGTAGGCACTTTGCGAATCTTGAGCGCCTCGTAAAATTCTTCCGTTTGACTAATCGGCGTGCGTAAATCGTTGACGCCCGTCATCAGGATTGTTGGGGTCTTCACGTTACCGACATACATGAGCGGCGAACGTTTGAGATGCTCGGTCGGATCTTCCCACGGAAACTTGGCGAAATTGTAGTACCAGCTTGATCCGTCGGTCGTACCGACGAAACTGACCCAATCGATGACGGGACACAGCGCGGCCGCGGCAGCAAATCGATCCGTGTGTCCAACCGTCCACGCCGTAAGGACACCGCCGCCGGAGCAGCCAAACACATACATGCGCTTCGTGTCGACATAACCGCGATTGATCACCGTATCAACGCCCGCCATGAGGTCGTTGAAATCCTTGCCTGGATACGCGTTCTTGATCGCGTTGCCGAACGACGATCCGTAACCCGTGGAGCCGCGTGGATTCACGTACAACATGACGTAGCCGTTCGCCGCATGATCCTGTCGCGAAAAATTGAACGCAACGTTGTACATCGAATGCGGGCCGCCGTGGATCTCGAGCATGAGCGGATACTTTTTAGTCGCATCGAAGTCGGCGGGTTTTACAATCCACCCCTGAATCTTGTACCCGTCCACCGAGGTGTACCACACCTCTTCTGTCGTGGCAAGTTTCTTGCCCGCCAACACATCACCGTTCACATCAGTGAGTTGCTTGAGCGTCGGTGTCCGCACGTCAAACGTGACGATATCGTTTGGTTTCATCGTGCTCGATGCAACACCAACCGCCATAAAATTCTTGCCCATATCCGTTACCGTGAGCACGTGCGCGCCCTTGGTCACCAATTTCGTCTCGCCCTTGAGCGATACAAAATAGAGATTCTTCGATCCTTCGTTCTCGACATTGAAGTACACGCCCGTACCATCGGGCGACCACATCATGCCCGCGGGTGTACGATCAAGTTTTTCAGTGAGCATATGCGGATTGCTGCCGTCCGCATTCATCACGTACATCGCCGCATCCTTCCACGTCGCATCCGTACTGTCATACCCAGTGTACGCAATCAGTTTCCCGTCCGGCGACGGTACCGGATTGTTGTCGGGGCCTTTGCGGTGTGTCAGTTGCGTGATCTCACCGGTTGCCACATCTGCGCGATAGATCTCCGACTCGCGCCAGGCATACTCGGAATCTTTCGTGCGCAGTGAGGTAAACACAAAACTTTTGCCATCGGGCATCCACGTCGTACCATTCGATGCCCAGTCGCCGGTGGTCACTTGATGCGGTGTTCCACCGTCGGCGGGCACGGTGAACAACTGACGCAAGCCATCTTCAAGAAAACCTTGTCGATCAGCGCGATACTTCACCTTCGTTACTACTCGTGGCGCGTCTGTCCACTTCGCGCCCTTCGGTGCAGCCGGCATGTTGATGTGCCAATTGTCCGTCCCGCGAACGAGCATTCCAAACGCAATCGTTTTTCCGTCCGGCGACCACTCCACGTCACTCGGCGCTTCCGTCAATCGCGTGATCTGTGTTGTGGCGCCTTCGGCATCCATGTATCGCACCCAAATTTGCATGCCGCCCGGCTCTCCCGTTGCGACGTACGAAATACGATTGCCGTCGGGTGACCATTTTGCGTCCGCCCCTTTGACAAGCGCGCGATTTCTGCCGCCATCGGCATTCATGATCCACACCGACGACTCGCGCTTGTCGTTCAGCTTATCGATCCACGTTCGCGTGTAGATGATCTGTCGACCGTCGGGCGAGAGCGCGGGATTCGCGACATCTTCCCAATCGAAGTAGTCTGCGATGGTGAGTTTGTCTTTCGGAGACGTCGCCATTTGCGCGCGCGCCGTTGGTACGACGAAGAGCAGGGCAACGGCACAGACGCCAGCAGGAACGCGGCAGAAGCGTGACACGGCGCGCATGGAAGACCTCAGCGGGTGGGAATTGGTGAAACAGATGACCCTGTTATGCTCGTACCAAAACCGACGCGCGTCAACTGGACGTTAAGCCAGGTGACACCACCTATGGCCGTGCAAGGGAAGTAGAACGCGAAGCATCCCGCACGTAAAAACTATGCGAAACTTCAGGTGAACTTTTCCGATATTTATGAAGATCGGTCAATCGTCACGACAGACTTTCATTTGCGTTAGCGGACTGTGCAGGGTGCTGTTGCGAGCGTGCATGTGACGACATAGCATGCGCGGGTTCACGACACTGATGTTTCTTCTGTCCGGGATTTGTATGCGAAAAGCTCTTGCGTTTCTCACTCTCATTGCGTCAACCGCCGGCGCGCAGACAACAATCGGCACGTACACCCCGCCGACACCGCCCGCGTTCACGGCCGGAACCGGACCGTTCGGCAGCAACGCAGTTGGGCAGGGATTTTTCGCGCCGGTCGGAGCGCTGTCGCTGACGTCGCTCACCTATGGTCTCGCTTTGAACGTCAACAGCCCCGGCGGCGGGCCCAGCTCAATCTCAATTTTCACCTTTGACGGTACAGCGCCGACCAGCGTTGCGCTGTACACGCAGGCATTCACGAATCCAACGGTGCCCGGCTTCACATCTGTGACGATCAGCCCGAATATCATTGTCACGGGTGGCGCGCGATACATCGCGCTTGTCAGCACGACGGTAAATAACAGCAACCTCGAAGCCAACATTTTCGAGATCTTGAATACGCCAGCGAATACTACCGGCGATGTCTTTTATCTGTGCTTTGCCGGCACGACAACGTGCGCCGTGCGGGATCCAGGTAACGTGGCCGCGTTTCAAGCGACTTTCCGTTCCGCATCGACAACCGTGCCAGAGCCAAGCACGTTGGTCCTCGGCGCAACGGGCCTCATCGTGCTGGGCTTGATTCGGAGACGCCGCGCGAGCTGATGTCTGTAATCGTGGCGGCAGTGCAGGAAATTCCAATGAGGAGCGGTGCGCTGAATACGGCGCATCGCTCCGTTTTTCGCTGTCACGAGGGGGGTATGGCTGCGAAATCCGCGGTCATGACGCTTTGCCTCCAGCGTACCAATTAGCCGAAGCGCTTGAGATTGCGCAGTTTCAATTTTTTCAACTCGTCCTCGCGACTTCGCAGCGGCGCGTTCGTGATGATTGCGCGCACTAGCCGCTCGGCGGCCGTTGAGACCTCGTCCACAGCGCGATTGAACGCCTCTTCATTGACGCGCGAAGGGCGTGTCGATCCGCTCAGCTTGCGGACGAATTGCAGTGCGGACGCCTGGATCTCAGCGTTCGTTGCCGGAGGCTCAAAGTTGGCCAGCGTTTTGATGTTGCGGCACATGCGCAGCTCCTCCGGTAGTGAGCGGTAACTTTGGTCGTGCAACAGAAATGCGTCAGCGAGTTTTGCGCAATCTGAGTAGTGCATAGATCACCGCACCAGCCGTCGCTGCCAGCAACACATCTCGCGTTTCCGCTCGCGATGTATTGGCCAGCAACCAGGCCACCAGCGCCATCGCCGCGATTGGGATCGTTAGTCCGCCCGCTAGCGTAAAGCGTGCAGGCAACGTGGCTGTTCGACGACGGAGCACGGGCAGCGCGGCGCACGTCATCGCAAACACAAGCAGTCGCGCAATGGTACTGATGGTCAATAAATAAATGTGTGAATTTGTCAGCGTGAGTAACCACACAATCGCGGTGGAGAGCGCAATGCACAGCACTGGTGTGCGAAAGAGCGGATGCAACGCCGCGAATGGCGCGGGCAACGCTCCCGCTTCGGCCATCGCAAACGGAATGCGCGAAATAGTGAGCATACCGCCGTTGATCGTGCCGAGCATCGAGATCACGGCGCCGACCACAATCACGGTTCCACCAATCGGACCGACCAGCGCCAGTGCAGCGTCCGCCAATGGGCGCGTCGATGCACCAAGCATCGGAAGCATCCCAACGCAAACCGCTTGCAAACCCACGTACAGCAACGCCACGACCGCCAATGCTACCAATAGCGCAAATGGCATGTCGCGGCGCGGATCACGCAATTCACCCGCCGCCACCAATGCAGTTTCCCACCCGACAAACGCGAACACCAACAGCAACATCGCCGACGAAAAATCAGGCGTGGACGGCGTGGTGGAAAAATCAAGACTCTGCCAGCGGATAGCGGGCACACCAAGCGCGACCAACAGCACGAGCGGCACCAACTTCGCGATTGTGACAACATTGCTGAAGCGAATAGCGCGACGAATGCCTGAGACGTGCAACGCCGCAAATCCAAAGATGACGCACGTCAACAACACCACGCGAGACATTCCGCTCGCGACGCTGGGGATCACGAACGCGAGATACTGCACCATGATACCAATAATCGCGCAAATGCCGGCGATGCGTGCCAACCATAGCAACCATCCCGCGATAAATCCCGCGAATGGACCGAACGCCTCAGTCGCGTACAGAAATGGTCCACCCGTTTCCGTAAAGCGACTGCTCACTTCGGCAAAGCACAGAATGATCAGCAACGTCAACACGGCGCAGGCGACAATCGCGAGAATACCCCACGCGCCGATGAGTGCATGCACCTTCGCCGGCAAGCCAAAAATACCGGCGCCCACAATGCCGTTAGTCACCAATGCGACCAAATCCCATCGGCCCACCGCGCGTACCAAACGCGGCGTGCTGACAGCCGGCAGACTCATGTCACAGGCGCCACGCCAGCCCCGGATACCGGGCGGGCCAATACGGAAGGGGCGCGCAACATCGGCATCACAAGTTCACCAAACCGCCGACACTCCTCCAGATGCGGATAGCCCGACAAAATGAAAGTCGAGATACCAAGGGCTTGATACGCGCGCAGTTTATTCGTGACTTGCTCCGGATTCCCAACGATGGCGAGCCCGACACCGGTACGCGCCAGCCCGACTCCGGCCCACAGATTGTCCTCCACCACCAACGAACTTCCGGAAGCGAGCGCCAGCTGACGGCGTTGCCCTTCGGAGTCCGTGCGCGCCGCGGCCGCCACGAACGCAGCGCGTGTCGCCGGATCAACACGACTAATCAACCGATCGGCCGCCGCCCATGCTTCCGCTTCGGTTTCACGCACAATCACGTGACAGCGCAGTCCGTACCGCACGTGTCGTCCGGCAATCGATTCCTGAACACGCATCGTGTCCAGACGTGCGCTGACTCCCGCCATCGTATCCGCCCACAACAAGTACACATCTGCAAATTCCGCGGCCAATTGTTGTGCCGGCGTACTGTGTCCACCCACATACACGGGAATCATCGGCGATGGCTTGGGCTCAAGGACGGCGCCCATGGTGCGATAAAACTCGCCTTCATGATCAACCACCGATTCCGTCCACAAACGCCGCACGAGCCGCAAAAATTCGCGGGTTCGCGCATACCGCGCATCGTGCCCATCCTCATCACCATACATCGCATTTTCGGCCGGATTCGAACCGGTGACAATGTTGACGCGGACGCGCCCGGGAAAAAGCGTTGCGGCCGTTGACGCCATTTTCGCAAAGATCGCGGGATGAAACATTCCGGGTCGCACGGCGATCAACAGACCGGCTCCGCTCGTGCGCGCGAGTGTGGCAACAGACGACGTCCACGCATCATGCTCCGCATGGAAATTCGTCGCCGTGAGGAGGCTGCTGAAGCCCATCTCCGCCGCGGTCTCGACTAGACTCGCCATGTAGGACAACGTCGGACGTCGCTGCGGGCCTCCACCGATAAATTCGCCATCGGCCGCAAGTTGGCAAAACCACAACAGATCAAGCGCAGGCATCGCGGTCACCGAGCAACCGCACCCTTTCGGTGCGCATCAAAAAACTGCATCATGCCGGCGAGGTTCGGCTCAACAACGTTGACGTGATTGCCGCCAGCAATTTCGATGTACGTCACGTCAACATGCGCGGCCTTCATCGCCTCAACCATCGCACGCGAACCGCGAACATTGACCGTGGGATCGGCATCACCGTGCACAACAAATGCCGGAATGCTTTTCATGCGCTCCACGGTGGCGGGTGTTCCCTGCCCCGAAAAAGCACCAATTGCCGCCCAGATATCCGCGTACTTCGGGGCGAGTTTGAACGTGCCAATCGCCCCCATCGAATGTCCCATCAAATAGATGCGATCTGCATCGATGTTGTAAAGTTTGCGCACCGTGGCGAGCACTTGCATCACATCCATCTCACTGAACTCCGCACGGCGTCTCGCGTCCGCGTCCGTCGGCGGTACGTCAACGCCCCATCCGTAGCCACCGTCCACGCGATAGCCCAAGGGCGACGCGACGATATACCCGTGCTGTTCCGCCAACAGCGGCAACTTTTTGCCGTAGCCGTCAAAGAACGTATCCTCCGTGGAGCCGAGTCCATGCAATGCGATGATGAGTGGCATTGGCGTTGACGATACGTACTTCGACGGTACATACAGACGATACGGCATCACCTCGTGCGCAGCGTCAAGCAAATAGTGTCGTTTCATGTCTCCGGTGCGCTTGGCGAACGGATCTTTCTTCGCGAGTACGGCGACCCGCAACGTATCGGCATTCGCAAAATCTTTCTCCAGATCCCACGTGCGCAGTTCAAGGCGCCCACGATTCACGTTGCGCATTCGGTCACCGGGAAACAGCAACTCCGCGCGTTGCGATTCAGGCGCACGAGTGGCGGCACTTTCAAGCGTGCGCACCGTCTCGTCGATGCCTTTACGCACGGCAATGCCGAGTGTCGCGCTCCCGATGACGCGAGCGGAGTCCGACACGTCCACGACAAGCACATATCGACCATCCGCGACATCGTGCAAATCGAGTTCCATCGCAAACGGTGACTCTCGCAGATCGCGATTGACCCCCTCGAACGCGCCGAGCTCTTTCACCACGCGGGCCGGTTGCACGGGCAG
The DNA here is from genome assembly GCA_043744935.1 of Gemmatimonadaceae bacterium. Classification (GTDB taxonomy): domain Bacteria; phylum Gemmatimonadota; class Gemmatimonadetes; order Gemmatimonadales; family Gemmatimonadaceae; genus Gemmatimonas. The sequence goes on along the minus strand of JAYTTR010000457.1, from coordinate 5,533 downwards.
ACCGACGGGGCGCGTCGTCAGCGTCGCATGCGCAGAAAGGGAGCGTGGCAAGTCGATTGCGGGCGCGTATAGCTGTTCCAGTCGCACCGCATACGGCGTCTGCGATTCGACCACCACCCGATCGGATCGAAGCAGCAGCGAACTGTTGAAATCGGCACTATCCGTCCACGCGCGACCCGCTAACAGCGTAGTGCCCTTGGCCAGCAGCCGGCGTACTTGGCTCAATTGTCCTGTACGATTCGCTGCAAGCATGTCGCGATCCAATGTATCGAGCTGCGCCTTGAGGTCACCGGTCGGGTGAGCCGTCACGCGTCGTGTACTGAACGTGACGTACAACGACGTGATGCTCGGGAGTGCCTGCGCGTGCAGCAGCACTGGGCCCAATGCGAGCAGGATCGTCGCACGAGCAATCAAACGAACAGCATGCATGGAGCGAGCACCGGAGAGAGCGAAGTGTGTACGTCGCGCGCTTCGTCCGGCTTGACAGCATGTCCGCTATAATGGACATTATGTCCATCATGACAGAACTCAACACTGACCTCACAGAACGAATCGCGGAACGTGTGCGGGAACTACGGGCGGCGCATGGAGTGTCGCTGGATGCGCTCGCTCGCAAAAGTGGCGTCAGCCGATCCATGATATCGCTCGTCGAGCGCGGGGAAACCAGTCCCACGGCGGTCGTGCTCGACAAGCTGGCCACCGCGCTTGGCGTTGTGCTGGCCTCCTTGTTCGAATCACCCGCATTCAGCGCAGCAGCGCCAACCGGGCCGGTCGCGCGACGTCAGGACCAACGACAGTGGCAGGACCCTGATTCGGGATATCGACGCCGCAATGTCTCGCCGACGGGTGTCGCGCAGCCGATGCAGATTGTGGACGTGCATTTTCCGCCGCGCGCACGCGTAGCATTCGAAAGCAGTGCGCGTGATGCGCGCGTGCATCAGCAAGTATGGGTGCTTAACGGAGTGATCAATGTCACCGTGGGGATGCATCATCATCAATTGCGTGAAGGCGACTGCCTCGCCATGCAGCTCGACCAGCCAATCATGTTTCACAATCCCACGGCAAAAGCCGCGCGCTATGCGGTCGTGATTGCCTCTGAACCGCTGGTGCAACGATGACGATGTCACCCCCGCAACCGGCGTGGTCCATTCGTCGCGTGCACCACGTGGACGACATGCAAATCGAACAACTGGCGGATGTGCTGATCAGCTGCGTGCAGGGCGGCGCGTCAGTGAGCTTCATGCTGCCGCTCGCGCACGAGCGTGCCGAGGCGTTTTGGCGCGACGTTGCGCGCGGTGTCGCAACGAACAAGCGAGCCCTCCTCATCGCCGAAGATGCGCACGGCGTTTGTGGAACGGTGCATCTCGTGCTCGAACAACCGGAGAATCAACCGCATCGCGCCGACGTCTCGAAGATGCTGGTCCATCAACGCGTCCGTCGCGAAGGACTCGGTACCGCACTCATGCGTGCCGTGGAGGACATGGCGCGCGACTGCGATAAGTCGGTATTGGTGCTTGACACCGCCACCGGTGGGGACGCCGATCGATTGTATGAGCGAATGGGATGGCACCGCGTGGGCGACATCCCAAACTTCGCGTTGTTTCCGCACGGTGAGTCCTGTAGCGCTACCTTTTACTATCGCAACATCGAACCACGCCGCTAGCGTGCCGTCCAACTCGGCAACATGCTTTAGCATGACTACTCCTGAAGAGCGCCTTCGCCCTCGCCCGCTTGATCGTTTTGCGGCGGCCGAACATCTGTTGGACCTGACTGAGTCGTTACGCGTGCTGCGCACAGAATCGCGTGCCACCGCCAATGGACACCGTCAAATCGCGCTGATGCACGAAGGTCCGGTGCGGCTTGTGCTGTTTGCATTCGAAGCGCATGGACGATTGCCGCAGCATTCGGCACCCGGCTGGGTCACTATTCATGTGCTGCGAGGCTTTGTGCACGTGCGCACTCCGGACGCCCTGCATGCCCTTCCAGGCGGTTCGCTCCTCTCATTGGCGCCCAGTGTGTTGCACGACGTCGAAGCAATGGAAGAATCTGATTTTCTTTTAGGCATATATCCCGAATCCACTCGAACGGAGTAAGTACATGCGAAGACATGTCGGAAGTGCTGCAATGTGTGCGATTGCCCTTGTTGCTTGTGACGGATCACGCACGCGGCACGACACCACCGTCACGCTGATCGACAGCGTGCGCATTGCAGAATCCGAACAACTGTACGTTGGCATTCCCAATGCGGTGGCGGCTGGCGCGAACGGTACCGTCTTCATTTCGGATGTCACCGAGCGCCGAGTGCTGCGCGTTGATGCGGCGGGTCACCCGTCGATCGTCGCGTCAAACGGAGGCGGCCCCGGCGAAGTGACGCGACCAATTGCGCTCTCCGTGGTCGGGGACACCATCCTGGCGGTGAAGAATGCTGGTCAACGTATGATCGCGCTTTTCGACGTGTCGCCTCTGCGCTTTCGCGGGAACATGTCAATCGCGTTTCCGACAAACGCCATGTCAAGTTGGAAAGGCTCGTTGCTCATGGGCGCGATGGTGCCAGATAGCATGTACGCGTTTGCGCTCGTGACCGACTCGACGCATCTGCCGATTCGCGGCGGCAGTGTTCCGGAGATCTATCGTCGGATACCGCCAATCGCGCAGGCATTTGGGACAGTCGTCCTCTCTCGTGACGATAGCACCGTCGCCGGTTTGTTCGAAGCGTCCAACACGATATATCGATGGCATCTCGGCCGCACCAACATTGATTCAGTGGTGCTCTCGGTAACGAAGCGACTTGGCGCAAAGCCTGCGGTTCTCGAGGCGCTGGTGCGGGATCCAACGAAAGTTGAACTCGTGTACACGTGGTCGTTCCCCATGCTGTTAGCCACGCAATCAGGTGAGCGGACCGCCGTCGTGTTATCCGACCTGGCGCTGAGTAAAAGCAAGTTTACGGGACCGTCCTACTTGCAGATGGTAGACTGGCGCCGCCGCGTGAGTTGCCGAGAATTGGCGCTGCCTGTCCCGGCAGATGTCCCGCCACGCTTCGCGATGCGTGGCGACACACTGATCGCCGTGGTCCAGCATGCGGACAGCACCGCGGGCGTATCAAGTTGGATCATCCGTTGGCGTGTGGGCGCCGAGGGCTGCTAGAGGGTTGTCACAATGCGTGCTGTCACGGAGAGTTGCCCAACGTGGCGCATCGCATGTTCAGCGGCGTGCACCAAACATCCAATCAACGTTGACGGGAGTTGCGCTCGACCCACGCCACGCCACTGTCCAAGTTTTTCCGGATCAATGCTGCGTAATTCTTCAACCGCGCCCTCAAGGCGCGCGTGCAGTGCTGCTATTGCCAAAGGAATTTCTGTTGCGGTGATCTCGGCACCCTCAGCACGCATGACCGTAAGCTGTTGTTCGGAGAGTGCGGTGCTGCGCGCGTAGGTGAAGAGCCGATCCACGACACCGGTGATGTGTCGTACATGAAATGCGATTGAGGCCACGTTCGCCGGACGCGCGTTCCATTGCGATACCGTGAGCGGCGCGACGAGGTCGTCCACGCTTTCGATGACCTGCAGTAAAATGTGAGCGACGGGTTGCAGCGCGCTGGGCACGCCGAGCACGGGGCCGCGTTGCCACCATTCAGAGTTGCGCATGTCTTCTCCTGGAAAAGGGCAAACGCAACAGTTCTGTAACTGCGCGGGCGCGATCGTTACAGTACGAGAAAACACTGTAACGTCAACCACCGGTAGTCGTCATGTCAGTAGCACGCGAGGTGGATAACGGTAGCGCGACGCAACCGGTTCTCGCTCGTATACCCGATGTCGGGTGTGCTCCAACTTCCTGCAGAGAACCGTGGCTCAACTTGATCGTGTATTGTCGCACTTGGAATCTGGTGCTGCCAGTCAAATTATTCTTGAGGCCGACGCGCCAATTCGCTGCCTGACGCCAACAGGATTGCAATCGGTGACACAGCGCGCGCTCACGCGAGACCAAGTGCTTATCGTTGTATCCGAGGTGGCCGAGCCAGACGCGCGTGGCGCGATTGCGGACGCCAGCGGCATTCGATTTTTGTATACATGGAATGCGCAACGGTTTCTTGTGGCGCAAGACAACGAATCGCCAACGTTGCGTTTGATGATTCGGAAGTGGGTAGAAAAGGCAGGCCCTGTTGATCCGCAACAGACGTCAACTGCGCGTCATTTGCGACGCCGCGCGAGTGATCGGCCGTACGGGTCATTTGATGGTGAAACACCGGCGCGTGAGGCGATTGAGCGCTTGCTGCGCGCTCAGGTCGAGCGCGGTGCGGCCGATTTGCATTTGCGCAGCGGTCAACCGCCCATCTTGCGCCTTGGCGGCGATCTCCTTCGCATGGAGGATGAGCTGATACTGGTAAATGACGACATCTCGGGCATGCTGTGGGCGATTATGCCGGAGAAGAATCGCGCCGAATTTGATGAGAAGTGGGATACCGATTTTGCGTACGAGATTGCCGGTGTGTCACGTTATCGCGTCAACGTCTTGCGAGAGCGGCACGGTGTGGCGTCGGTCATCCGGACAATTGCCACAGGCACGGTGACCGTGGAGCAACTGGCCATCACGCCCGAAGTGCAAGCCCTCTGCAATTTGACGAAAGGCTTGGTGCTGGTGACCGGTCCAACAGGCTCCGGAAAATCGACGACGTTGTGTGCACTCGTGGATCTAATCAATCGCACGCGATCGGATCACATCATCACCATTGAAGATCCGATTGAGTTTGTGCATGAGAGCAAGCAGTGTTTGATCACGCAGCGACAAGTCGGGATGCACACGCAGTCATTCAAGAGTGCGTTGCGCGCGGCATTGCGCGAAGATCCGGACATCATTCTCGTTGGCGAGCTGCGCGACCTGGAAACCATTGCGATCGCGCTTGAAACTGCGGAGACCGGACATTTGGTGTTCGGCACACTGCATACGTCCACGGCCGCCGGCACAATCAATCGGATTGTCGATCAATTTCCCGCCGATCGCCAAGAGCAGATTCGTATCATGTTGGCCGAATCCTTGAAAGGCGTGGTTTCCCAAACGCTATGCAAGAAAATCGGTGGTGGACGCGTTGCGGCGCGTGAGATTTTGTTGGTCAACAAAGCCGTGAGTGCGCTCATCCGCGAAGGAAAGACCGTGCAAATTCCCAACGTCATTCAAACACAAAAGAAGCTGGGCATGGAAACGTTGAACGATGCCCTGCTCAGCTTGGTGAAGTCACGCAGTGTTGAGCCAGAAGAGGCGTACATTCGCGCGGTCGAGAAAAAGGATATGCTGTTCAAGTTGCGCGGTGCGGGCTTCGAACTCGCCATGGCGGGCGGTGAGGAGTAGGGCAGCACATCTCTTGACGGCACACTAATAGCATAGATGGTTTCAATATATCAGAACCGACGAAAACCACCGTCCGAACAACTCGGCGCAACGGCTATCGCGACACGTGATCTCCGGGATTTCGGTTGGATGAAATTGTCGGGACGACGGCAGCCTAACCTCGCGACGTTTACCGCTTTCCCATATCGCC
>JAYTTR010000456.1:0-17396 GCA_043744935.1 Gemmatimonadaceae bacterium | reverse complement strand
ATGCAGATAGTAGTCCTGCTTTTTCAAAAACAAGTTGCCCCATATCTTTGAGCAAGTCGAGTGTTCCACCTTTGATATGGTCATACTCACTTGCATCCCGCTCAAAGATCTTCACATTCTCACCCTTTTGCTGCAGTAGTCTGGCAAACGCCAAACCAACAGGTCCTGCACCGATGATAGCAACCTTTTTATTCTGAAGTAACATATTTTATTTTGCCTTAGGTTTTGTCCAAGTGCGGTCGGTCTGTAAAATGACGCACAGCAACAGGAAAACTATCCGCATTGCTCCTTTAAAAAGCCCCGCATTAAAAAACACTTTCTGGCCCTGCTCTTTGTCGTCGTGCTCGATCGGGCCTCACGCACAGTGCATTGGCTCCGCCCCGCTTGCGATCGTAGCCTATGGGGTATTGGCCAACCTGTTCTCCACCTTGGGCTGGATGATCGAATTGTCGGTGTTGCGCCCACTCTTTGGCAGAAAAGCCCTGGTCGTCGGCGCGGCGCTCTTTCGCTAGGGACTGGCGTTTGCTGCCGGAGTGACGTTGCTCCAAAACCTTGTCGCCTGTGCGGACCTGATCGCGCGACTCGCCACAGTGCTCACCGACAGCCGCCGACGCACAGACATCATAAATGGGTGGCGTTGGTCGTCGTTCAGCAAGAGGTAATTCGCGTGACAACTACCCGGCACGCGCACGATATGAAAACAGTGGTTCTACTTAGTCGGTCCGTTATTTGTCTGCAGTGATGTCAGATGAATCATTGCAAAATACGAGATGCACGTCACGTAAATGGCAGCGTTACCCCGCGCAATAACGGCACCGACGCACTGAGGTAACGCAGCCCGAGCATTCTGTCGGCACGCGTCTGGCACGTCGCATTCCTGCGACGCGCTCCCGCGCACTTTCCAACGGAAGCACTATGCCCGTTCTGCATACCGCCCGCGCCTTGGTGATCGGCGCCATCGCGCTGTTTGCCGCGCCACGACCGATCGTACCCTCTGCGAACCTCTCTCCAACCGTGCCTCTCGTCGCCGGCCTCACGGTCGTCACCGCCATCAACACACCGACACTCGGCGACTACGAATCGATCAAGAGAGTCGAGTCAGTAAGCGCCGATCGTGATATGACCATCGAGATTGCTGGCGACGTGCCAGCACTCGGCACAGGAAAACTCGACCACGTACTCGTGTCGCGCCACGTGATTGCAACAGACTTGAAAAGCGCACGCACAATCCGATACGGCTTTGCCACCGGCGATCAGGATGAATTTCCCGGAACGACCGCTATCGGAACGTCTGCGGCTGTCGTCAACGATCTCAGAAAGTCAGGCAAGACCGCATTCGGTGTGCTGAACGAGGCGCACGGAATTGCGGGGCTGGTGAGTTCGGTGTTCAGCGCAATGTCGAGTGGCGGCAAGGAACCGATGAGCCTCGGTCCAAACGCTACTGGCGTTCTGTCTGCAGTGCAAGCGCACCCGGTCGCCTTTCAAGTGCTGTTGAACGGCGTGCGCGTGGAGCTTGCAGCATGGCATCTCAAAGGCGTCCTCGGCAAAGGTACTGCGCCCGTGAGCGTGGAATGCTGGATTCTCGACGACCCCGAAAATCCCCTCATGTTGCGCTACCTCATCGACAAACAGGCATTGCTTGTGGTGCGCATCGACGTTCCCGCAGCCGACAGCGGCAAAACAATTGAGAACGAACTTGCGAGGGACCGTCGCACAATTCTCCACGGTGTGTACTTCGACTTCAACAGCGCAGCGCTCAAACCGCAATCCAACGCAGTGCTCGCTCAAGTTGCGGGCGTCATGCGGCGCGAACTTTCGTGGAAAATTCGCATCGAAGGACATACCGACAGCGTCGGTGGCGATGTGGCAGCGAACACAGCATTGTCGGCCAGGCGCGCCGATGCAGTGAAAGCGGCGCTTGTGGCACACGGTGTCAGTGCGAACCGTCTCGACACTCAAGGATTTGGCGCAAGTGCGCCTCGAGAAACAAACGATACGATGCAGGGGCGCGCGCGAAATCGTCGTGTGGAGTTGACCCGTGAGTAGCGCGTTTGGAACCGCCTCACGTCGTAACGCAGCGCGCGCGACAATTTTTGTATCATGCGTGCTTGTGGTCAACAATTGCGGCGACCGGGGGCGCGCCCCTAGCGCATCAAATGCGTCGCCGAATTCGGGAAGTGCAGCGTCGTCGACAGCCACGAGCGGCAACGAAACTGCAGCCGGAACCACAACCGCAACGGCAAGAAACGGCGCATCATCAAGCAGCGGCGTCGTCATTCCCAAGGCGTACATTGGAAAATTAACTGCGGCGGAAGTGAGTTGGGGCGCATCGGTCGTGCTCGACAAGCGCGTCACGTATCAACCAGATGTTCTCATTCTTCCGCATGGCGCAGATGCGGTGCGTGCAATGGCATTGAATGGTTTGGCCTGGACTCTCGATGCAAATGCACCGGGTGCGAACGACATCAAAACCGGACGCATTCTGTTTGCAACCGGTCGTGTTGTTGGTCGCGTACTCGCCGTTGTCAGGAGCGGCCAGGATGTGAACGTGACACTTGGCCCTGTCGCGATTACCGACATCATCAAGGAATGCAATATCACGACTGACGTGCCCGTCGATCTCAGTCAAGCACTCGCATATGCAGCACCGAACTATCCGGGTGCGGTCAGCGACGCTGCGGACAACATCGCCGCACCTTCGAAGGAAGATTCGAAAGAAGACTTCGTTGAAGCCGTGCATTTCAGCGAATCATGGCAATTGTCACCGTTCGCGCCGGCGAACCCGCACACGAGTTCGTTCGCCAGTTTTCATCGTCCGTCGGTGGTGCAACAGGTGTTACCGTTTGACGGTTTTCCACTCGACATCGGGACGTTCAAACAAATTGCATTCTGCTGTGGCGGGCTTGGCGTCAAGCTTCTGCACGATGGCGACGATGCGAAGATTCTGGCGTACGCGGTCATTCATCTCGACCAACCGAGTTTGCACTTCAACTTGTACATCTCGGGTGGAATTGTACGTACCGCCGAAGTGACGTTGAATGGCGCAGCAGGACTCACAGTGCACTTCGAAGCGGCAACGGCTGTTGGCGCTACCGGCAACATCGACAAAGTGTTTTTTGTGCCGGTCGATTTGTCGCTGCCAATCAGCGGTTTTGGTGTACCGTTCGCAGTGACATTCCGTCAAACAATGGTGCTGACAACGGCATTCACAGCCCAAAACGGCACCATCAATGCCACGGGCGATTACACATTTGGCGGTGCGTTTTCGATGGGACTGCACGAAGGTTCGTGGGGAGTTGGCGGCCCCACTTCGTTCAGTCCGAAACAAAGACTCCTGGATGGCATTGACGGCGCCTCGCTTGGCGTAAACGGACTCACCTTTGCCTACGGCGGCAAAGTTATTGTCGGCATTGGCGCATTCGGCTTCGTGACGGGACCGTATTTTGGCTACAATACAACGGTCGGGACTGTGAAAGGTTCGAGCATGACCGTCGCCGGAATGCCGCCGTGCAGGCAGGCAATTCTCGACATCACCATGCGCGTTGGTGTGGGCTACATGATTCCGCAGGTCGTCACGAACGCCATCAACTTCATTCTCACCAAACTCAACCTGAAGGCCATTCCGTCTTCCGCGGGACTTGCGCATTCAGAAACGATTATCACCCAGAACGACGTATTTCCGGCGGGTTGTGGCAAGTAGTTATTGCAGCGCATACTATCACGAGTGTGGCTGATTGAAGTTGACGGTCAGCCGCGACCCTGATACCGGAGAGACACGTGGTGCACCTGCGAACGCTCGGCCGATTCGAGCTGGTTGCAGGAGAGGCACCGGCAATGCACGTGGTGGCCGCGCAGCCGAAGCGGCTCGCGCTGCTTGCCTACCTCGCAATCGCGTCCCACGGTGGTGCGCATCGGCGCGATTCGCTGCTCGCACTGTTCTGGCCTGAACTCAACACCGACGAATCCCGCCGAGCACTTCGCCAGGCATTGCACGCGCTGAGGCAATTTCTCGACGACGGAATGCTCGAATCTCGTCGCGATGATCAGGTCGCATTGGCCGACAATCGTGACTGGTGTGATGTAGTCGCGTTCGAGCGCGCAATTACAGCATTGCAGTTCGAGGCAGCACTCGCACTGTATCAAGGCCCGTTTCTCGACGGCGTTTTTGTTTCCGATGTATCGACCGATTTTGAGCAATGGGTAGGCAACACGCGAAATCGACTCGCGCTTTCTGCAATGCGCGCCGCAAACTCGCTGGCAGAACAGGCGTACGTTGCCCATGACCAGTGCGCAGAAGTCCGATGGGCAACTGCTGCAACGCGTCTACAACCCGATGACGAAGCAAGTGTCCGGCGACTCATGCAGGCGCTCGATCGGGGTGGTGATCGCCCGCAAGCGCTCCGCGTGTTCGAAGCATTTCAGGCGCGATTATTGAGCGAATTAGGGGCGAAGCCGTCGAGTAATACGATGGCGTTGGTGCAGCTGTTGCGCACGCCGGCACCGCTGACCTCCGAGGCGCGCAAACCAACAGGCGCAAATACTGATAACGAGACGCGCTACGCGACACGAGGTGCGGAACCCCCCACTGAAATAGTTACCGGTGCGACGAAAATCGAAGTGGCACCAACGATGCACGCTTCCCCTGTTGCGAGTGCGGTTGTGCAGTCCGTTGCATCTGAACATTTCGCCGCGGCTTCACCGGCAATCGATGTCACGAGGCGTCGCATCGGCATTCGTTGGCGCGTGACCGCCGGCCTTGCCGCGGCGCTCGTGTTCACACTCGGATGGTACGCATGGCGGCAATCGACTGCTAACGCGACGGGCGCCGCTGAACGCATTCTCATCGCCGACTTCCGAAACGGAACGCACGACGAACTGCTTGCAGTCGCTGTTACGGAAGCACTGCGCGCCGATTTTTCGCAGTCGCGACGCGCCCACGTACTGAGCCGACAGCAAGTGCAGGGCGCACTGTTGCGCATGCAGCAACCGGGCACCGCAATTCTCACCGATTCGCTTGTGCATGAAATAGCCGAACGCGAAGGGGTCAAAGCCTTCGTAACCGGCGACGTCGTCGCGCTCGGCAGCGGATTTTCCGTGTCTGCAGAACTGATATCGGTGCATGGCGGTACCGTGCTGGCATCGGTGCGGGAAGTTGCGCGCGACTCAACAGAACTCATCGGAGCCGTCGATCGCGTCTCGAGTGCACTGCGGCGCGGAGCAGGTGAATCGCTGTGGTCCGTACGCGCGAGTCCATCACTTGAGCAAGTGACAACGAATTCGCTCGAAGCCCTTCGTTTGTATTCGCAGGCGATCAAAACCGGCGATCAGGATGGCGATCGCGCAGGAGCAATTCCGCTACTGCGACAAGCGGTGGCGAAGGACACAATATTCGCCATGGCATATCGAAAACTTGGCGCGTACCTCGGCAACTTTCGCGAGCGGGCTGCCGTCGACTCGGCGCTGCAGCGCGCAGTGCGCTATCGCGATCGTCTTCCGGAAAAGGAGCGTTATCTTACACTTGGTACATTTTATGACCAATCGGGAATGCCGGATAGCGCGCTGGCGGCGTATCGCACGCTATTGCAATTCGATCCCACCAACACCGTTGCACTCAACAACACCGCGGCGCAATACGTGACGCTGCGCGACTTTCACAAAGCCGAACAATTTCGGCGACGCGCGCTCGAAACCGATTCGAGCCTCGCGGTATTGTATGTCAATCTTGCCAACGATCAATTCAATTCTGGCGAGCTTGATGCGGTTGAGCAGACACTCGCCATACGCGCTAGAAAATTCGCGTCGATGCAGGATGTTGAAGCGCTACACGTGTCGGTTGCGATGGCGCGCGGCGAGTTTGTGCAAGCCGAGAAACTCACGCGCGAGATGCTGCGTGTGGCCGGAAACGACCTTGGCGGACAATCTGCACCGCTTCGAATGTTGTCGCTTCAGTTGCTCCTCGCAGGCCGTCTGGCGGAATCAGAACAATTGATGCGCGCGTACATGAACGTGCAGGCGGGGTCGCCGGGTCAGTATCTCGAGGGCGCGATTCTGCTGGCGTTTGAGCAGGTGATGTACAGACACGACACCGCCCAAAGTATTAAAGTCATCGACGATGCACTCGCACGGTTTCCGCTCGACAGCATTGCACCGCTCGATCGTCACTATGCGTTTCTCGCGTACGTGCTCGCGCTGTCCGGCGCGCCCGCGCGAAGTCGCACGTTGCTTCGGCTGTATCGTGCGAGCGACACAAGAACACCGGGAAGTGGTGTCATTCGCGATGAGAGCGACTACCTGCGCGCGGAGGGCGCCGCGCTCGCGAATGAGCACAAATACGATGCTGCGATTGCGACGTTTGTGCGTGCTGGCACTGCGCTCAACGACTACGTGTGTCCATTGTGTGCGTTACCCGATCTCGCGACGGCGTACGACAAAGCCGGGCGACCCGACAGTGCGATTGCCGTGTATCGCCGCTACGTCACCACACCGTGGACAGACTGGATGATGTCCGACGGCGAATTCCGCACGCTCGCGTGGCGCCGGTTAGGTGAGTTGTATCAAGCGCACGGTGACACGCGTCAAGCGATTCTTGCACTGCAAACCGTGGAGGCACTCTGGCAGCATGCGGACGCCAGCGTGCAACCTGATCTCGCGGATGTGCGTGCGCGGCTCGTGCACCTGCGGGCAAAGGGTGCGCGTTAAGGTTTCTTGCCGGCGTTCATTGCGTCAAATGGCGAATCGATTTTCGCGTAACCGGCAGGTACCTGAAACACACCCGCGGCAAACGATTCGTGTTTGAAGTTTGAAATTGACATTGTTGTGGTGCGGTTGCGTGCTTTCGCGCCTTCGCCCATTGCACTCGTGTTCACCATGCGAAGCATGACGCCAGGTTTCACTTTCGCGTACGCGTTGGCGACGGCCTCGGTGAGTGCTTGCATCATGCCGTTTGTTGCGACGGTGGGGCGTGAGTTCGGGTTGAGATCGGCGCTCAATTCCGGTGCAACCCAGATTTCGGAAACGTTGTGTTCTTTCGTGTCGTTGACGTGGCCCATTACTGTCATGCGCATCGTGTAATTCTCGGTGAGCCGGTACTTGAGTGTGGCGTAACCTTCAATTGGCTCGCCGGCGCCCAGTGCTTCCATATCGGCGTGCACGTCAACGATTTCCATTTTTGCAACGCTGCTCACCGCGCTTTGCATTTCTGCAGCCTGCGCACCGAGCTCCTTGGCGTTCATTTCGTAGTATTGCTTCTTGATCGGATCGACAAAGGTGGTGATGCCTGTGGACGCGGCAGAGATCATGTACGTGCCCGTGCCCATCATGCCGCCGCGTGCGGGTGAGGACACGATGTCCATGCGTGTGAACCCCTTGGTCCATCGACCATGCGATGCCGAGACAACCTGAGTTGTGTTGCTGCGTGGGTCTGTGCCTGAAGTGGAGACGTCGTAGCTGTAGCCTTGCGCGTTGGCGTGCACGGCGGCCGCGGCGAGCGTGATGCTGGCCGCGAGCGATGCGCGTATGATGCGTGCGTGTGAAGTCATAGGAGATATCCTGGAATGAGTAAGGCGCTTACAACTTCGCGATGGTCTGACGCGCAACGGCTCTCTCCTTTTCCAGCACACTGGCTACGTACGTGCTGTCGGTCATGAGCTTCATCATGTCGCGGGGGTACATCTGTATCATGACCGAATAGTCACCTTTTCGTACGGTGAGCAGCAGGAGTGTTTGCGTTGCTTCGTCGCCGAGCCCTTCAACAGGTCCGCTCTTGATGCCTGGTAGACCTGCGCCGCCCATTGTTTGCGTGGTGAGCGCGCCGCCGAGTTTCGCGCCACCGATCATCGCGTTTTGTAGCGCCGCGTGTTCGGCGGGGTTGGAGTAATCGCGTGGGTTAATCCAGCTGATGTCGAGTGTGATACCGACCGGGTTGGTGGCGTTCGCGTACACGCAGTTCGATTGGGAGGAATGGCCGTCGTCGTGCGATTCGGCGCTGGTGAATTCTTCGCCGAGGATTTTGGAGATGTCTTCCTTGGGCATAAGTTTGCAGGTGCTGATGCGGGAGACGGTGTTGGCGGAGGTGGTCAAGGCGGCGGCGGAGTCGGATGGTTTTGAGCTGCCGCAGGCGGAGAGGAGCGAGGTGATAGCGGTGAGTACGAGAATTGCTCGCAGGGAAATGTCTGGAAGTGCAGAGTGGTGCGCGGCGGTCATTGCAACTCCTCGTCGTGCGGGTGACGTCGAACGCAGTGGGGATCGCCGAGCAGTTTCGTGCGGGTGTGTTACCGGGATGGCATGGGGGTGTTACCGCGGGCGATAACGCGAGCGCTGGCGAGCGATTGCAGTAGATTTGAGGGCACTTGAGTCGCTCAAATAGCGCACGAGTCAATCGTTTTGACCGGCGAACACATCTTGGCCTGAAACGCGATCGTCACCTCTCCTCAACCGTGCTGAATCAGCAGCCAATCACCATGCGCATCACTGCATCTCCTTCGACTCCATTCGGGGAGGAGGCTCGTCGGGCCGTCCTCCCCGGACTACTCCTGGCCGTCTGCACGCTGCTCCTCGGCTTTGGCCTCGGCGTCGTGTTTGGCCTCGACGAAGAAGCGATTACGTCACGCCTCGCCGCGTCGGCTGCGGCCGCGCCACCGGCGATTTATCACGGCGACGCCGCCGCGATCAAGGCGGTCCTCGCGAAATCGTGGAACTACATGCAGCGATCGCATCTCCACGCCGGCGCACTCGGTACTTCGGCGATTGCACTGACTATCGTCGTGCTGCTGCTCGGCACCCGTAGCGGCATTGCGCGCGCAATCAGCCTCGGACTTGGGGCCGGCGGTCTTGGATATTCAATCTTCTGGGTGTGGGCCGGTGCGCGTGCGCCGTCACTTGGCAGTACCGGTGCCGCGAAGGAGTCGCTGTCGTGGCTGGCGATTCCTTCGTCGGGACTGGTGGTCGCATCGACGGCTGCCGTAGCGGTGTTGCTCGCCGTGTCGATTGTGCGACGATCACAGGCAATTTAAGTGGCAGCATCTCCACTTCGGAGCGCGATGCGGGCAGGCTCTGCCGCATTGTGCATGACTGCAGCGTGGTCTGCCACTTGCAATGACACGCTAGTGGCGCGAACCGTAAATCGCCCAACGGACAGTGAACTGGTCGCTCATGCAACGACGTTGTTTCATGGGTACGACCGACCGATCGGCCAGCACACTCTCGCCTCATCGTCTCTGTCTGTTCCCAATACCGACACCAAGGTCGTCGCCATGAGCCAGACCAGTACCGAGGCAGAGCGCAGCAAGTCCGGAGAGCCGACCTACCGACTCGAACGGCACACCGTCGACTATGACATCCGCGTCTATGCGCCGTATCTCGTCGCGGAAGTGATCGTGCCAGGCCCCGCTGAGTCAGCGAGCAGCGAGGGATTCCGCTTGTTGGCCGCGTACATCTTCGGTGGCAACAGCGGCTCGAACAAACTTGCGATGACGGCGCCTGTCACACAGACGCCCGTGAAGCTTCCGATGACGGTGCCTGTCACTCAATCCCAATTGGACGACGGATTCCGCGTACGCTTCGTGATGCCATCCGGCTACACGCTCGCCACGTTGCCAATGCCGAACAATGGGCGAGTGACACTGAGCGAGGTTCCGGCGCAGCGGGTGGCAGTGCGGCGGTACTCCGGCCGCTGGACTGAGAAGAACTACGACGAACACGTGGCTGAACTGCGTGCGTCGCTGGCGGCGGCCGGGCTGGTCACGCACGGCGCACCGATCCTCGCCCGTTACAATGCCCCGTACGTGCCGCCGTTCCTGCGGCGAAATGAAGTCTGGCTGACGCTGGACTAGGCGTGGCCAGGCCCGTCAGTCGTTGGGTTCGATCCGAGTGCCGACCTTGGTCATCAGCGCGCGGTGGGTATGGCACTTTTGCCAGCGCGCTGCGGCGCGACGGTCGCGAGCACGGCTGAATCCTCGTGATGCTGCTGCTCCACATGCTGCCGCGATTCAGGGCCGCGCCGGCTTTGACGCGCGCGATGTCCGAATTGACGGGCGCATTGCCGATCGACTTCGCGCAATTCGTGGCGGCCCATCGCGACGAGTTGCTCGTTGCGCGCACTCGCTGAACTGAAATCACCGAACTTTGTGCGCATTGGTCATTGTGTTGACGCGTTCTCCGGATGTTTCGGCCGCTGGCATAGCGGAAGGCGGGAATACTGAAAACCATTTTGCCGACGAGCGACATGACGATGAATGCGAGCCAATTGGGAGAACGGAAGCCCGGGCGGTCACTGAGCCAGACAAAATAGAAACATGAGGACAAACGCCTCGATCATGATCGACGCGCCCGTCGACACGCGACATACGTCTCACACCCGATTGAAATTCTTATCCCGACGTTGTGATCTTTTCAATGCGCAGCGTGGGGCCGGTGGTCACTCCGCGCCCGCGTCACGACCATGGCCCGTCGGGTGTATCCGTTGCATCGGTCGGAGAACGCCAGAATTTTCAGCGCATTGCGTATGTAGTCTCGTGTGACTACATTCAAAAATGCGTACAATTGGCATTCGCGAGCTTAAAGCTCAGCTGTCCAAAATCCTCCGGGACGTCCAGGCAGGCGAAACGTATCTCGTCACCGATCGTGGGCGCGTCGTGGCGGAAATGCGTCGGCCCGACGCTGCGCAATGGTCGGTGTCCCCACAGGAGCGCGCGTTGGCTCGACTTGCCTCTTCCGGACAGCTCCGCATCGCCGAGTCGCAACCCAATCCATATCCAACATCTCCGCTATCAGCGCCGGACGGCGCAGCGCGCAGCCTGCTCGACGTTGATCGCGCTGACAAATGATTGTGTATGCCGAGTCCAGCGCTATTCTCGCGTGGTTACTTGGCGAGCCGTCTCAATCTGTGGTGCTTGATCACTTGCGGAGTGCGGATCGCGTGGTCTCATCATCACTCACGGCGCTCGAGTGCGCGCGAGGATTGACTCGTGCGCGCGCGTCGCGTCGTCTTTCGCGGGCGGATGAGTTGGCGGCCCTTCGAATGCTGGACGTCGCCGAATCATCGTGGGATGTACATGACCTTTCTGAACGCATCGTCAAGGGAGGCCGCGAAGACTTTCCGGTCGAGCCCGTGCGCACGCTTGATGCGCTGCATCTGGCGACCGCGCTGGTGTTCTATGAAGCGTTTGGTGTGTTGACTGTGCTCTCGTTCGACGACCGGGTGCGGGAGAATGCAAAGACGCTGGGGATCGGAGTGCTTCCGGAAACGATGTGAACGCCAATCGGACGCGATAGAGTTCGTCACTATTGGTTGCACAGTCCGCGATGTCGGTTGTCTTGCTTGTTGGCGCTCGTCGCGAGATCAGGAGACCGCTCGATTCTCAACCGACCGTCACCAAGGGTGACCCATGCTGCGAGATTCTGGCGTCTACCGACTCAGTGGACGAAGACTTCTCGCGTTGGAGATTGGCCTTGGACATGCCCCGGAAGATTTTGCTCGGCTTGCTGGTGTTTCCTGCGTTCATCGCGGGCATTTTGATCTGGCTGCAAATCCAGAACTTCCGCACGCGAAACTGGCTCGACGCGAGCGGGCGCATACGGTCGTCAACCGCTGCGCCGAAGACCGTGCGATCGCTCGATCACGATATCGGCTCCGGCAACCGCTCCAGCACGACGACCGAGCGCTTTGAGACCAAGAACGTCGCCGAAATTGCATACGAGTTCACCGTCGCCGGCAAGACGGTTGAAGGGTCGCGCATCGATTTGAGCCTCGGTTCGGGATCGTCCGACGTTGCCGCGACACTGAAGCGCTATCCGCAGGGCAAGATCGTGCGCGTCCTTTACGATCCGCAGGATCCGACATCCAGCATACTCGAGCGGCACGATCCTCAGAAACTTCGCAAGGGTTGGGTCGCGGTCATTGTGATGAGTGCAGTATTGGTAGCCGGCATATTTGGCTTCGACAGATTCGGTGCAAGCCTGCGCAGCGCGATGCCCCATCCCGAGCGCATGCCCATCGTCATCTTCCTCGGCGTCTTCGCCGCTGGCCTCGCGTTGTGCTCGCGGATCGTGGGCACCGAGGTGCGCGACATGCAGGGGTGGACGCGCACCCAGGGCCGGATTGTGCAATCGAAGATCGAGACGCAGCAACAAGAACGACAAGGACGCTTTTCCAGCTCTACGCAGACGCTGTACTTCCCACGCGTCATCTATTCCTACAGTTCCGGCGGACAGACGTGGCAGGGGGACAACATAGGGTGGACGGTCAGCAGCGATACGCAGGACGCCGCGCAAAAGATCGTGGCGCGGTTTCCGATGGAGTCAGCGGTTGAGGTCTTCTTTGATCCCGCCGACGAGTCGGTTTCGACGCTCAATCGCGGCGGCTCGATAATTCGCTGGGTACTGCTGGCGGCTGCGATTGTCTTCGCGGGCGCGGCGCTGGCGACGGCGGGGTTTTTGGAAGCATTTCGTCGATGAGCTGAGCGACGGTACCGGCAGCATCGAATGGTACGCACCAGATGGGTGCGCTGATCCACGCGTCGGCGGGGTGCGGAACAGGTCAGCGACGCCGATCAATATGGTCGAGATCACAAGGCGTCCGCATTGCCAATGCTGTTGTGCACCAGTGGCCGATCTCGGTAAAACGCATGCGCAGCCATCAGCCGATACGACTTCGCAAACAGTCGTCATCAATAACTTTTACGTTGCGACGAGATGGCGCGGAACTGCCGCCATTGGCCCAGTCGCTCTGCGCTGCGCGTGCGGTCGCGACGCCGTAACTGGCACAGTCGTTAGGACGGTTCGGCGTCAACGAATCGAGGCGCGGTACTGCACGGGATCGAGCACGCTACTCTGCCGCAGCGATCCGCTGAGCATAAACACTTTCGGGGATGCGCGAAATTTGAACACGCGATACAACCGAAAGTGCGCCGCCCGTTCCTCCGATACCAACACTTCGCGCTTGCTCGCAAAGAATGGAGTAAACGCCCCGAAACCGGTGGTCTTCACCTCGATCAAACGCTCAGTGCCATCCGGATCGAACGACGCGTCGGGCCATCGGGGATGGCCATGCGCGCACGTTGCTCAATGCACCCGATCCAGAAACATTGAAAGGCAAACGCGATCACGCAATTCGTTGCGCGTGACAGTTTTCCCCTTGTGTCGAGCGCTGAGTACAGCGCGATCGTTTTCCCCTTGCTTCCCCCCCGCACCCTTTTCAGTCTAGCGCCACCTTCCCACCGTAAAGTGTTCGGCTTCGCACTTGACTGCGGCAAGGAAACCGTCGCTTTTGCAATTGTCCGAATGCGGGGGGAGCACCGGCTGGAATGCCAAGGTTGCACATGTCACCACTCGTGACCGCCAGCGACTGCGGCAAACGCGCACCTTAGAAACTGGCGGTCCACCCGGATTCGGTGAAGGATGGGATTACACAATCACCACTATGTTTCCAACGTCCCCGCAGCGACAAAAGATCAGATGCGCTTAGTAATCGCCATCGCGGTACCGTTGCTGTTGACATTATGCGGAGGGGCTCCAAGCCCAGCACAAAATGCCCCAGCAAGTTTACAATTGCCCGTGCTCACTATCCGGCGCAACGTGCGCGTCTACGAGCTCACAGGAAAAACAATCACCGACATCGTGTCCGAATATCGCGTGATGGCTAAGAC
Organism: Gemmatimonadaceae bacterium; assembly: GCA_043744935.1. Taxonomy (GTDB): domain Bacteria; phylum Gemmatimonadota; class Gemmatimonadetes; order Gemmatimonadales; family Gemmatimonadaceae; genus Gemmatimonas. Next base: position 3,753 of record JAYTTR010000456.1, on the reverse strand, counting down.
CGGACAGGCGCCCCCCGCGCTCGCGCAAACGATTTGGGCTTTCACGATCGATATGGCCCGTGGCGCAGGTAGAAAAACCTCTTGCAGCTCCGATCCGATCTCCATAGCGGTAACGTTGACCACCGTGCTCCCCCACGCAGTAAACAGCAGTCAATTCTCACTCGCCGACTCCGTCCAGTGGCATGCTTTTCTTCCGGCACTCACGCGACATGAAACGAGGCACGAGAGTGTGGTCGTCGCTGAAACCTCCGCATTTCTTCGTCAAATCGAAACCGAGCGCCGCAACAATGCTCCCATTAAATCCGTACCACAATGCGTCGATGCGCTGTCCGATCGACTCGGCCGAGCAAGCACTAACCTTGACGAGGTCACAAGGCACGGGGAAACCGATGGCGCTATTCTTGTGGTGCCTACTGTGCGCAGGTAAAACGAGGCCCGGAGCATCTGCGTCATTTTTTTAGTTTGCCTCAGCAGGATTCTTTTTCCTGCAACGCATAACGAAATGGCCCCGACCGTAGCCGCGGCCTTTCTCCTAATGCGTTGTGTTCATGGTGTTCGAGAAGCGCCTCACCGTCGAGATGCCGCGACGAGCAATGACATAATTGCCAGGATAAGAGCAGCGGTTACTGCGATGCGAACCTCGCGGCCCGAAACCATGCGTAGTCACGCAGCGCGTCGCGGAGGTGTGGCGACAGTTCGATCAGTGCGGTCATGAGTGGTGCGTGCGCTTTCCGTACCAGTGCGTTAGCGCTGCACGCACAGCTTCGATGCGGGGATCCGTTTCAGCGCTGCGACGCACCGGAGTCGGCGGAGTGCGGGGTTACTTGCGTTGCTCTTTTGCGCGCAAATACCGTGACCAACAGTCCGCCGAAGATCGTTAAGGGCATCAACGGAATCAGGTATCCAAAATGGTACCATGGCGGATAGTCCGCCCACACTCGCCAAAGGTGAATGGGCGCTGAAATCAACAGCAACAAACTCCCGAGCCACCAGGCAGCAGCGCGCGAACGCTGTGCGATCAGCGCCGAAACGGCACCGGCTGTGACCGTACAAACGATGCCGACCGCAAGCCGAGTGAGTAGCATGGGTAGGGTATAAGACTTGGTCGGTTCAGCAAGCGCATACGACAACCAACCGGTTCGCAAAACAAGGAAGCCCGCACCGCCCACGCTGATCCACGCTAATAAGCCCGCGAGGATGCCAGCGGCCGTACTTCGTGAACGCCCTGAGCGCAGCAACGCACGTTTAAGCATCAACGCGTGGCACGAATAGCGGCCGAGCATTGCCGGAGCGCTCGTGACGCCAGAGCGAATACATCAGCAACACCGCGCCTATACAGATCCCCGCATCGGCCACGTTGAACACGAAGAATCGCGTCGCGCCCACACCGAGATCGAGGAAGTCGACGACGCCGCGGTCGGAGATGAGTCGATCAAGCAGATTGCCCATGGCGCCGCCGACCACTAACGCCAGGCCGACGATCGCGACGCGACCGGCACGCACGGCCGACGTATACCACCACGCGATCGTCGCCAACAACGCGACCGCAATACCAATCAACACCCAGCGCTGATACGGACCAAAGTGCGTCGAGAATGCGGCACCCTGATTGTACGCGAGTGTGAGACGGAGTAAATCCGCAATCAACGGCTTGGGAGCGGCATATGTCGAGACAGTCGCTTCGACCACGCGCTTGGTCGAACAGTCCGCGAGCACCAATACGCTTACGAGTGGCCAGAAAATTCGACTTGGAGAACGCATCAGACGTAGGAGTTGAGAGGAATTACCGGTCGACGCGGCGAGACGTTGAACGCGCGGATTCTCGAATTTCAGACGATCTCGGGTTCCCATTCACACAGTATTTTGCATGGCGACCGCGCTCACGTGGCCGGCCACGATGCGCCACGCATCATCGCGTCGCGCCCAAACGCGGGTGTAGCGATAGTCGCCAGAGAATGGTTGCCCGTGCATAACACCGGCGAGTCGTGCGCGCAGCGCGACGACGATCACGTCTGACGCAACCGCACGCCACTCCAGATCACTGGGCTCGTGTTCTGTAAATCGCACCGCGCCACTACGATGCAACGCCAGATCGTCGGCTTTGGTGGCGAGCGATCCATCCGGACCTGTGAACAACAGTGCGTCGTCAATCAATCGATCCAGCACACTTACGTCTGCGCTCAACTGCGCCGCGCGCAACTCTGCTTCCAATTGCTGAACGAGTGCTTGCATCATCTGCGCAGGGTTGTTGTGATCGGGCGATGAATGTGCGTGGGAACTGTGGTGCGTTGGAATGACGAGCAATGCTGTCGGCACGCAAGATGCATCACCTGAAACTTGCACGGCGCGAACTCTCATGGATCGCACCTCCCTCACTACCCAGCGTATAGAAATGGCCGACGACCACAGCGGTTACAAGCACGACGCGAGCGACAAGAAGCTCGACCACGCAGCAGAGGTTGCGAAGGATGAAGAGATCGCGACGGACTCGCACCCACATGCTGGACACGACCCCGCCAAGATTCGCCGACACGACGACTCGGGCAAGGATCGTCTATTTGAAGGCCGAATTCAGCGAGACGATGCGGACAAGGAAAGCAACCGAAATCGGTTGGAGAAAGATGTGGATCGTCATCATCACCCGGCGGATGAGGTGCACACCATCTCGGACACGGACACGCACAAAAAGGGGAAGCATTAACCGTTAGAGCGCGATGTTTGCTGTGACGGTCACGCTTCGGCATGTCGGACCACAGCCCTTACCATTGGGCGACGACGTGATGTATTGCAGGCGCGGGTAGGCTGTGTCCCTCGTGCCGACCGATGTGGTGACGCGGACGACAACGAGGTCTGTCGCGACCGTGCGGAACAGAATCCCGGTGATGCAACCCGTCGCCACGATGCACGTGGCTTCGGGTGGCGCGGGTTGGAGCGCGCCCGCTACGAGCAGTTCGACTTGAAACGGACCTGTCGGCTGGGTCGAAAGACGCACCAGCAAGCCGTCGTTACATCCGATGACGGTACATCCACACGCCTGAAGACTCAACACGATCGCCACTCCCAGCGACGACCGGAGCACTCGGTTGGACCACGTCGTGCGCATAGTTGGTATTCAGGTGTGAGTGAGCATCGCGTTCAACTGCACGTTGCTCAGGAGCGCATCGCGGTACAAGCAGCCCCGACTGCGATGGCAAATCCGTCGGGGTCACGTCGATAATGAAAAACCGTACCTCACAGACGACTCAGCACTATCGATTCACCGGCCCAAACTGCTGATCCAGCCAGCGGGTGGATTCCGACACACACATGTTTCGCGGCGAGATACACGGTGGCCATGCCGCCAGCGCCGAGTTCTCGAGAGATGCGGTAGCGGCCAGCGAGCGACGCGGCGAGTCGCTCAATCGTCGTGATTATGAACCGTTAGCGTGGATGAGCGCGGCCGCCATCTGATTCGCGTACATGCTGGTCAGCTTCAGTTATCGTTCGGTCGCCTTTTCACTGCGCTGAAACATCCGGTGCCGGACGTCGCGCGCGAACAATTCCATAGATGATCGCTGGCACAGCCAACGCAAGCGCGACGTGCCCCCAGTCAACAGCGCCGTCGCGTGAATACCGCACGATCTCTCGTGTGAGCGCAATGACACCGGCGAGAACGGCCAGACCAATAGCCAGCCAACCACCGCGATTAATCGGGTCTTTGGTCACGCGCATCCTCCACAGAGTAAAGATGCTCAGAAGTGCATGTAACTTCCC
>JAYTTR010000455.1:0-4435 GCA_043744935.1 Gemmatimonadaceae bacterium | reverse complement strand
GCTGACGCAACCATGCAGCAATGGCCGCCCATCCACCGCCAGCGACGGCACCAGCACACACGATTGCCGGCAACACGAGGTACGGAGGATTGGTACCAATGGCCGCAAACGTCGTCGCCGCCGCCGCCGCACCAATCAACAACTGCCCCTCGGCGCCGATGTTCAGCAGTCCCGCGCGAAAAGCCACCGCCACCGCCAATCCGGCCAAGCCGAGTGGCACCATTCGCACCAACGTTGCCGAGGTGATGGCGTACCACGAGCCAAACGCGCCGCGCACAAGTGCGGTTAACGCGACACCCGCGTCGTGCCCGGTGGCCACGAGCAACAGCGTGAGCACGATCAGCGCACCCATCGCGAATCCGAAAAGTGTGAACAACGCCGTCACACCTGCACGGACCGATGCTGCGCGCGCTGAGGTCACGTGTCCGCCCCGCCCAACATGGCGCGACCCACGATATCACGATCACGCGCGACCTCTGTGACCACGCCTTCGTGCATCGCATACACGCGATCCGCGAGGGCCAGCACTTCATCAAGATCGCTGGAATGCAACAGTACAGCAGACCCCGCGTCGCGCGCGGATCGTAACGCTGCATGCACGGCCAATGTCGCACGAAAATCGAGTCCGCGCGACGGATTTTCCACGATGAGCGCCTGCGGCTGCGGCACGAGTTCACGGCCCAACACCAACTTCTGCTGATTCCCACCCGACAACGTGCGTGCGGCAACAGCGACGCTCGGTGTGCGTATATCGAAGCGCGCAATGATCGCGGCGGTTGCCTCACGCAATGCGCGCCACGGCATGCGTCCACGTCGTGTACTCGCGTCACGCAGTGCGATGTTTTCGTCCAACGATGCGTCAAGCAACAACGCATCACCGTGACGATCTTCCGGCACAAATCCGATTGACGCCGGCTGTATGATCTGCCCGTCGTCCACCTGCAATCGACCGGCCAGCATACGCAACAGCTCATGCTGGCCCGCACCTTCAACAGCGGCGAGGCCAACAATTTCTCCGGCGCGCACGTGCAGCGACGCCTCGCGCACGAGCGGAACACCACGCGCATCGCGCAACGACACATGCAGTGCGCGGAGCACCGCCGTTCGCGCATCGTCCGCGTGCAGGGAATGCGCGGGCGATACACGCGTTTCGAGCGCATTTGTTGACTGCTCGCCAAACATCGCCACTGTCAGCGCAGATTCGGTGGTATCTCGCGCCCGCGTCGACGTGACCGTGCGCCCGCGGCGGAGTACCGTGACATCATCAGCGATCGCTAGCGCGTCGCGCAATTTGTGTGTAATGAGTACGACGGCGTTTCCAGCATCCGCAAACGCGCGCATCCATTGCAATAATTCCATCGCCTCACGCGGCGCCAACACCGCCGTTGGTTCATCGAGAATGAGTACTCGCACGTTGCGTGACAACGCCTTTACAATTTCACATCGTTGCTGAGCACCAACCGAAAGCGTACGAACAACGGCGTGCGGATCGAGCACGAGTCCAGCCTTGGCCGACACCACGCGAACCCGCTCGGCCGCCGCGTGCGGATCAAAAAATCCGTCATTGCCAAGCGCGACATTCTCCGCCACGGTCATGGCGGGCACCAGCGAAAAGTGCTGCTGCACCATGCCGATTCCCCGTGCCCGTGCGAGCGCCGGCGACGTCATTCGAACGATGCTACCGTTCAGTCGAATGGTGCCGAGCTGTGGTGCCAAGAGCCCGAAGGCGACTCGCATCAATGTGGTTTTGCCGGCGCCGTTTTCGCCGAGGAGTGCGTGAACTGCGCCTGCGCGCACGGAAAACGATACGTCGTCGAGCGCGAGCGTGGTGTGAAAGCGCTGCGTGATGCCCTCGAGCGAGAGCGCCGCCGCCCCCGACTCGTCGTCGTTCACGAGCCGGTAGGCAAGTGTAGAAAGGTCCACGGTACATGCAGTTTCGCCTGCAAAAACTGCCCCATTGCTTGTACGCCAAGTGTTTCTGTGGCGTAGTGTCCGGCGTAGATCACGCAGAGATCGTGTTCAATTGCGTCGACCGTGGTGTGATGCGGTCCTTCACCCACGATCAGCGTGTCGATGCCAAGCTCGCGCGCCTCTCGCAGCGTGTCGGTGGACGCGCCACCGCCGCTACACATGGCCCAGCGACGGGTCGTGCGACCACGTGCGCTGATCGACGTTCGCACTGGACTTTCGTATTGCGCAGCAAACGCAACGACGCGCGCAAGCAATGCCTCTGTTGATTCGTTCGCGGTGCCCATCAGGCCAATGTTGACCGACTGAAATTTCGCAAACCCGGCACTGGGCGTGAGCGAGAGCGCCTCGGCAAGCCGCACGTTGTTACCGTACACCGGATGCAAGTCGAGCGGCAAATGCGACGAGTAGACGGCTACATCATTGGTGAAGAGCAATTGATACTTGCTGTACGACACGCCAACGAGCGGTTGCGCGCCGCTCCAGAACAGACCGTGATGCACGATGAGCAGATTCGCTCCTTCGCGCACGGTTTGCATGATTGCCGCGTGCGAGGCATCAACGGCGACCGCGATTTTAGCGATACGCCCTGTGTTCGCGACCTGCAGCCCATTCATCGCCCCCGGATAGTCGGGAATTTGCGCGGTGCGCAGTTCGGCATCGAGTGCGGTGACAATATCGGCGAGTGCAACGGTCACGGCGTAACGGGCTTCGCGTCGTCCGTTCCTTTCAGCAATGCGTCGAGCGCATGAAACGTCCCGGCGCGCAAGCGTGCGCCGACGGAGTCGGAGGCGGCGATTGCTTTGACTGGAATGCGCGCGGTCATCGAAGGATTCAGCACAAGTCGCACGACGTCTTGCTGGACGCCAAGATTAAACACACGACCTTTGAATTGACCGCGCTGCACCTCACGCGCAATAAGAAGGAACGCCTTCGAGAGATCGATTACTACACTGGCGACAACGACGTCCGGTGCAATGTCGTTTTGATTCGAATTCGTGCCGATAGCCAACACTTTCTTTTCGCGCGCCGCCTGGAACACGCCCAGGCCGGCCGCATCGGCATTTTGAAAGAGGATGTCTGCGCCTTGCGCGATTTGTGCGAGGGCTTGCTCTTTCGCCGCACTGACGTCCTCCCAATTGCCGATGTACGACGTCAACACTTTCACGTTCGGATTGATCGATTTTGCGCCCAAAGCAAACGCGGCAAAGCTTGCCTTCACGGGCGGCAGCTCTTCACCGGCAATGAGCCCGATGGTGTTCGTGCGAGTCATGGCGCCAGCAACGATGCCTGCTTGGTACGAGGATTCTTCGAAGGCAAAGCTCACTCCCGCCAAATTCGGTCCGGTGACGCGCCCACTGGTTACGATATATGTCGTGTTCGGATATGCCGGCGCGACGCGAGCCGCGGCGTCCTGATACTCGAAGCCGTGTCCGATGACGAGGTCGTAGTGTTGCGCGCCATATTGCCGAAAATTCTCCTCGAACTGCGCGGGCGTCTTCGTCTGGATATTCGAAATCTCGGCGCCCAAAGAATCGCGTAACGTTTTTAGGCCCTCGTAGGCTATGCCACTCCACGAACGATCAGACGTGGGTCCGGGCGTGAGCAGTGCCACGCGAAATGTTTTTGTCGATCCATTGACGGGTTTCGCATTGTCTGGAGTTTTCTGACAGGCGGTTAGCGCGAACATGCTGACGATGATCACGCTGACATATAGCTTCTTAATGTCTGTATGGCGGCGCCATGATGGCTTTGTCATGTTTTACTCTTCTATGGAAATGCCAAGGATGTTGAGCAGTCGCGTGAGGTCATCGTTGGAGAAGAAATCGATGCGTACTTCGCCGCGATCCGCTCCATTGAGGTGCAATGAAACTCCGGTTTGTAGTTTGCGCCGGAGCATTTCTTCAATGCGTCGTGTGGTGGCAGACGTGCTTTTCGGCGTGGTGTCGCTTTTTTGTGCGGTTGCTTTGCGACCGGTTTTTGCCGGTGTCGGCCGACCGGCCCGAACGCGGCGTTCGACTTCGCGCACGGATAAACCGTTTGTTGCGGCGTCCTGTGCCAACGCGAGCATCGCGCGATGGTTGGCGAGTGGCAGGAGCGCGCGTGCGTGTCCCGCCGAGATCTGCTTTTTCTGCAGGAGGACTTGGACGGCGGTGGGCAGTTGATGCAGTCGCAGCGCATTTGCAACGGTCGAGCGGTCCTTTCCTACGACGTCGGCTACTTCTTGTTGCGACAGTGCGAAATCGTCGATCATTCGTTGATAGCCGTCAGCCTCTTCAACCGGATCAAGGTCGGCGCGTTGCAGATTCTCAACCATGGCGAGGGTGAGGGCGGCACGATTGTCGGTTGGGCGCACAATGGCGGCGATTGTGTTCCAACCCAAGCGTGTCGCAGCACGCAGTCGACGTTCACCGGCAATCAATTCGTATCCGTCGCCGTCGGGTGCTGGTCGAACGGTGACCGGTTG
>JAYTTR010000454.1:0-4437 GCA_043744935.1 Gemmatimonadaceae bacterium | reverse complement strand
CGAGGCCAACGTGCGCGCACGGTACACCGAAGCCCGCAATGGAGAGCGCGAACAGCAGAGTGAGCAATGACGCGAGCGGACGACGCCAGATAGCAAATACGCGAGACCGGAGCACAATGAATAAGTAGTGCAGTGCGCTTTTTGACGGCAGTGTTGGGTGACGACGCACCACTCACCGCCCCAATCGACGCACACTCAAAATTCCCAACGCCGGACCGATCGCCAACACCGGAAACACCCATTGCCACCCGATCCACTGCACCAGCGGTGGAATGCATTGAATCGTGATGGTCGTCAATAAAAATCCTAGGGAAACCTGCAACGTAAGCGCGGTCCCTACCGCATGCGGTGGCACGCTTTCCGTCACCAGCACACTGAACTGTGCGCTATCGGCGATAACGAAAAATCCCCACACCAGCGCCAGTGGCGCGAGCACCCACCACGATTGCGCCCATGCCACACCGATCGCCAACGCGCACGATCCACTCACGGCCATCGCGAGAGTGACCAAGCGTGCGCGACCGATACGATCCGCCACAACACCACCCCACACGCACCCAATGCCACCCACGGCGATCACGCCAAACCCGATCAACGCGGCGACGCGAGCGTTGGGGGACACGCCAACACGCGTCGCGTGCACGACATCGCTCGCGACCAGGAACGCCGGGATCCACGTCCAAAAAGAATACAGTTCGGCCATGTGTCCGAGATAGCCGCCTGTGGCCAGCCGCCATTGACGTTCACGCAACACTTCACCAACCCGCGTCCAAGCAAATGGTCGTGACGGAAATTCAAACGGACCGTCGCGATACCCGATGAAAACAATGAGTGCCGCGAGCACGGCGCTTGCCGATGATATGTACGTGACGAGCTGCACGGTCACACCCGGCCACGCTTGCGCCAAGTATGGTGTGGCTTTGCCGATCGTTAACGCGCCTACAACCGTTCCAACCGCAACACCACGTCGTGCGCGAAACCACGTGGAGGCCATCTTCATCGCCGGCGGATAGACACCCGCTAGACAACAACCCGCCACAAAGCGCGAGAGTAACGCAATCGAAAACGATGACGTACTCGCCAGCGGCAAATTTGCAATGGCGCCGAGCAGCGCTGCACTCGCAAAGAGTCGCCGAGCCGGTATGACATCGGCCAGGTTGAGGAGTGCACTGCCGGCGGTGCCCACGACAAATCCTAACTGCACGGCGGTGGTCAGCCATCCGACCTGCGCCGTCGTGAGTGACCACGCCGCGGCCAAGGTCGGACCCACCGCACTTCCCGTGAACCACAACGCCATCCCCAACAACTCGGCGCACGCCACCAGTGCGAGCATGCGCCATCGCTGTTGGTGCTGCGATGCAGACAGCGCATCGTCAAGCATCACGCGCCCGTGATTTCCTCCGCACTCGTCAGCTTCGGAGACTTCACATCAGCGGCCTTGACCTCAATGGTTGGTTTGCCCTTCTCTTTCAGGAACGCATCGACGGGCGGCAACAATTCTTTCCATGCTTGTCGCAGCTCAACGAGATAGCCCTCCAGTTCCTTGTTCAAAATATTGAACACCGTGACCGACTGCTTCGTGGGACGCGCTTCGCCACCGCCCACAACACCCGCCATCGCGGCCATCTGATTGTTGACGCGAATCGGATAGTTGAGTGGATCCTGTCCCGACTGGTTTTTCACTTGATACACCTTGGCTTCCACCTCGGTGATTTTCGCATCAAGCGCGGCCGCAAGCGGTTTGAATTTTGCCGAATCTGCCGCGTTCATGTCTTTCATGCGATCGGCAAGTTGTGCGCGGACAAAACGCACTGTGCGCACGGCATCATTCGCGTCGGTCGTACGATCACGCACTTGCATCAGCAGCTTGTATTGCGCAATCAGATCAGCGTGCGTGGCGGTCGTGCGCGGATCTTTCTTCACGACGAACTTCGCGTCTTGTGGCGTGCCGCCGTCGACGATCAGTCGGACCGTGTACGTCCCCGGAATGATGAGTGGACCGGTCGTGCCGGCAGCCCAGTAGATCATGCCGTCAAAACGCGTTGCATCGCTCTCGCGCAGATTCCACGAAAACGTGTTCATGCCCGACTTGTTGCCGACGCGGGGTTCCGGAGGTCCGCGAAACCCGCCGTCATCGCCACTGCGACTGGCCACCGGTGCAACCGCTGCCGTGTCGCTCGCAAAACTCCTGATCGTCCGTCCCGTTGAATCGCGAAATTCGATGGTGATTTTCTTGGCCGACTGCTTGAGCCAGTAATACACAATGGCACCGGCCGGTGGATTCGCGCCCGTCGTGTTTCCACCACCAGCGCCACCGCCACCACCATTCCACGAAATGCGATAGGTCGAACGCGGCGTGTACAGATGCGATGCTTTGGCAATTGTAGCGGCGGACAATTGTCGCAGCGCACTGAGATCATCGATCATCCAGAACGAACGACCGTGCGTCGCCGCAATGAGATCGCCATCGCGAACGGCGAGGTCATGCACTGGTACAATGGGCAAATTCCGACGCAACGAAAACCATGTTGCACCGTCGTCGAGCGATGCGTACACACCACGCTCGGTGCCCGCATACAACAACCCCTTGCGCTCATCATCCTCGCGAATCACGCGTGTGAATTCGCCCGATGGAATTCCATTCGGCTTGCCTGACCCATCGATGCGCGTCCACGTTTTGCCGAAGTCGGCGGTTTTGAAGAGATACGGTTCGTTGTCGTCCATCTGAAAACGATTGGCGGCAACGTATGCGATCCCCGCGCCGTAACGTGACGCTTCAATGATGGAAATGCGTGACCACTCGCGCTCCTTCAACAACGGCGGCGTGACGTTCGACCAGGTCTTGCCACCGTCACGCGTGACATTCACCACGCCGTCGTCCGTACCGCCCCAGATCACGCCCTTCGTCACTGGCGATTCGGCGATCGCGAACACGGTGCCGTAGTACTCCACACTCGTTTGATCTTTCGTGATTGGTCCACCGGACGGACCCAGCGTGCGCGGATCATTGCGCGACAAGTCGCCAGAGATTGTTGTGTAGCTATCGCCCTCATCAGTGGTTTTGAACAACACACTCGACCCAACGTAGAGCGTTTTTGGATCATGCGGGCTGACGACAATGGGAAACGTCCATTGCATGCGATACTTCGCGTCGACCGCTGAGTGACCCATCGGATTGAGCGGCCACGGATTGATGTTGCGCTCGAGTCCCGTGCGCAAATTCTTGCGCGTGAGCAAGCCACCGTAGCTGCCGGCAAACACAACGTCGGGATTGGTGGGGAGCGACGCGATAAAGCCCGATTCACCGCCACCGGCATCCACCCAATCGCTCAGTTGAATGCCACCGGCTTTGCGCGATGGTCCACACAATGTCGAGTTGTCCTGCTGCGCGCCGCAAATCTGGTACGGGAAATGATTCGTGGTCGTGACATGATAAAATTGTGCGGTCGCGAAGGCCTCTGACGTCCACGTCTTGGCACCATCGGTAGACACGCTCGCACCGCCGTCGTCACCTTCGATGATACGAGTTGGGTCATCGGGTGCAATCCACGCGTCATGCGAATCACCGTGCGGCGGATTCAAGTTGGAAAATGTTTTTCCGCCGTCGCGCGATACTTGAAACGACACATTGTTGACGTAGACCACATCCGGATTTTTGGTGTCCGCGTGAATCTTCGAGTAGTACCACGCGCGCTGACGCAGCTTGCGTTCAGCGTTGGTGCGAATCCATGTGGCACCGCCGTCATCCGAACGAAAGACACCGCCTTCCTCCGCCTCGATGTTGGCGTAGATGCGCTGCGCATTGCCGCCGCTGACACTGATACCAATCGCGCCCCACAAACCAGTCGGCAGTCCCTTGTTGCGCGTGATTTCCGTCCACGTGTCACCACCGTTGGTGGACTTGAACATGCCCGATCCTTTGCCGCCCGACTCGAGCGTCCATGGCTTGCGATAGACCTGCCAGAAGCCGGCATAGAGCACATCTGGATTGCTCGGATCCATTGCCAAATCGGTGGCGCCGGTCGAGTCGTCACGAAACAGGATCTTCGACCAATTCTTGCCGCCGTCTTTGGAGCGATACACGCCGCGCTCCGAATTTGGCCCCCAGACATGTCCCTGTGCGGCCACGTACACGAGATTCGGATTGGTTGGATGCACGCGCACGCGGGAAATTTGTCGCGTCTCGGCCAACCCTAGAAACGTCCATGTTTTTCCGGCGTCGATGGTCTTCCACACGCCGTCGCCGTGCGACACGTTGCCGCGCACGGGGAACTCACCGCCGCCTACATAGACAATGTCCGGATTGGACGGAGCGACCGCGATGTAGCCAATGGTGCCGCCGAAATACTTGTCGCTCACGGGCTGCCAACTTGAACCACCATCGACGGTCTTGAAGACACCGCCGCCAACGGTTCCCATCCAATACTCCTTCGGACG
>JAYTTR010000453.1:0-17426 GCA_043744935.1 Gemmatimonadaceae bacterium | reverse complement strand
CTGCATACGCCCGCCGGCCATGGGTTCGTCACCACTAGGTTCGGCTACCGCGTCTTCGTCATCTGCATCGCTTGCGTCAAATGCCTGTTGATACATATCGCGCAGATGTACGACGGGTTCACCGCCGAAAACAACGAGTGCGGATTCGCGCGCTGGAAGAAGTGCTGCTTCCGCAACGGCGCGTCGCGCGAGCTCGTGCCCAAGCTGCGCCGCTTCGCCCTGTAGTGCTGTTGCTTCGACCACGACGTGTGTAATGCCGGCGCGCCGTGCATTTGCCGCAAGGGCCGCCACGGCATCGGCGTTTTGCGCGACGATTGCATACTGCACCAACGCGAACGCCGGGTGCGAGGCGGCAGGCACAGCGGGCGGCGCACCGCTGCCGGAGAGGCCGAGAAACGCGGACATATCTCGTTCGAGTGAACCGCGAACATTGTGTGCGTCCAGCAATGCCAGAAACGAAGCGTCGTCGAGCGGATCCGCATTACAGGGTCCGGACCCGATCACGGTTGGGTCGTCACCGATCACATCGGAAATCGCGAACACGGGAATGGCGATCGCACCGCGCGCCTCGAGCGCGACGGCGAGTCGACCGGCTCCCCAACGCAACACCCGCCGACGGATCGCATTCATCTCATGAATCGCGAGTCCTGATTCGAGCAACGTATCGGCGAGGTTGGCGATGCGCGTTTGTGCGCGTTCGACATCGCCCACAGACTGCGACAGCGCGGCGACGGGCGCGGCCGCGAGCGATGTGGTTCCGCCAGAAAGGAGCACCATCGCCACGTCGCCACGCTGCACGTTATGAACGGCTTGCTCAATCGCATCACCGGACTCAAGCGACGCAGGACCGGGTATTGGGTGATCCCCGATGTGCACATCGACGTTGGGCGGAAACGATGCGAGGGTGCCGAGTTCGCGGTGTGATGGTTTGCTTGCGCAAATCACGACGCAGTGGACCGGGTCTCGCGCCGCGGATTGCAGGGTGTGAATTGCGCCCGCCGCCATCGCTGGAGCGGCTTTTCCCATTGCAAATACCCGAATGGGCGCATGAGCGCCTGCACTACGATCCCGCAACCAGATGCGGACGGCGTGGGACGTACGAGCGAACGGCGCCGCGCCCTCAACCGCCGCGCGATGCAACGCGGTGAGGAGAGCGCGGGCTGTGTCAGGCAATTACTTGTTGCCGCTTGCTTGAGTTACTGCGGATGCGAGATCGGTGTACGCGGTTTCAGCCATCTGCAAAAACGGAGCGGCTATGTATGAAATTTTGCCTTTCGGATCAACGACATAGAGCAATCGCTTGTGGTAGCCGGTGCCCATATTTGCACCGTACGCCATGCCCACTTTCCGATCGGTGTCCGCGCCAAAATGGAATGGGAAGCCATCGTCTTTGGCCCAGGAAATGAGCGCCGTGTCAGCATCGATGCTGATGCCAACCAACGTGACTTTCTTACCGCCCATAAACACCTTGTCATACTGATCGCGATACGCATGCATCTGCGTGGTGCAACCGTTGGTGCGCGCCTTCGGGAAAAACGCAAGGACAACAGTCTCGCCTTTGTGTTCAGCCAAATGGAACGGCTTGTCGACGCCATTTCTGGTCACCGACGTGACGGTAAAGTCAGGCGCAATATCACCAACCTTCAGCAGCGGTGCAGCCGGAGCGGGCGTCATCGCAGCCTGCGCGTGACCGCTCGAGAGCGCGGCAAACGACAGCGCGCTGACGGCGATCGTGCGCGAAAACTTGATCATGTGAAAAACTCCTCGAAATGGGCTGCAAGTTGCAACGCGGTTGGCGAGCCGAAGCCCGATCGGAACAAGAGAAGGATAACGCGTGCGGAGCCGTGTGGTGATTCCGCAGCGCGGAGTCGCGGAAAACAGCTGTGATAGATATTGGAGCTGCCTGAAACGGGTTGTACGAGCGTGCACTGCGCCGCCGCGTGCTCCTATCGCGTTGGTGCAAAAACACGAAACGCCTGCGGCAACACACCAACGCGCACCACGGTCGAGGCCGCACGGTGCAGTTCGCCATCCACCTGGAACTGCGGTCGCTCAAGAAACGTGAGCTCAAAGTGCGAGGCCCCAAGCACGGCCACGCCGGCAACGCTCAGATGAGCACCGCGAAGGGTGCGAGCAACGAGCGCCGCGCGACGCACCGGCGTGGTATCGCCGACAGCAATACAATCCAATAGGCCATCGTCAAGTTTCGCGTGTGGAGCAATGCGAATCGCACCTCCGAGACGCTGCCCATTCGCAAACGCCAACGTCAGCCAGCGGCCCGACCGTGCGACGCCATCAGCCGACGAAATGGATGCATCAAACGCGCGAAAACCCCAACACTGACGGATCGCCGTCGACACGTACGCCGACGCCCCACGCGCAACCCCCGGTCGCTGCGTACGCGCCAACACCGCCGCATCAAAACCAAAGCTCGCCGAATTGACGAAGGCCATCCCATCCACCTGCGCCGCATCAACCGAACGAACAGACGCCTCGGCAATCAAACGCGCTATCGCCATAAAATCGCGCACGGGCGCGCCAAGGGAATGCGCGAAATCGTTGGCACCGCTCGTCGCCAACATCGCGATCGGCGTACCAGCCTTCGCCTGCAACAAGCCGCGAATGGCATGACTCACACGCGTGTCCCCGCCCAACACCACCAGCGCACGCGCACCAGCCGCACCAGCCGCCGCCGCACAGCGCACGTCATCCCGCGTACTCGTCGACTCAACAATCTCCACCGGACCGATCGTCCGCATCGCCGCATACGCGCGCTCCACCACAGAACGCACCTGACCACCATCCCCCGCCAAATTCACCAAAAGATGAATCGGCGGCGGCGTGCGTGGACGATGCAGTGCAACCCGTGGAGCCAGTGTTGTAGCGATCTGTAGTTGCTCGGCGAAGTTAGCTAAACTAGACTTAGCTATACTTCAATCAAACCACCGCGATGACAACCGTCAATATCCATCATGCCAAAACACATCTGTCAAAACTGCTCGAACAGGTTCAGCTGGGCGATTCGGTGATCATCGCCAATGCCGGACGTCCGGTGGCGATGCTTACGCCAATTGACGTCAAGCGTGGCGGCATCGCACCGCCTGGTTCGCTGGCAGGCCTCGGCTACTGGCGGCAAGACCGACGTGCGGGCGATTTGGTGCAACCCCAGGCCGACGGCGCGTGAACCGTCCGCGACGATGCTAGGCCCTACGTGAGAGTGTTGCTCGACACGCAACTCGCCTTTTGGTGGTTAGCCGAGCCTGCGCGTGTGCCGGAGTCGGTGCGTGCGTTATTGATGTCGGCAGGCACTGAGGCCTGGGTAAGTCACGTGACGCTGTGGGAGCTCGCCCTGCAGCAACAGCATGGGCGCGCCAACCTTGAGCTGTCGCGCTTCATGGACCAAGCCGAGCGCGATGGCTTTCAGTGGTTGCCGGTCACAGCGGAGCATTTGCAGGCGGTGACTGAACTCGCAGCACTGCCGTCGGCGATGGATGATTTTGATCGACTGCTATTGGCGCAGAGTATGGCCGAACCATTGGTGCTGTTAACAACCGATCAGACGTTGGCCAACTGTGGTGCGCCGGTACGACTGATGTAATCGTACCGGCGCCGCATTCCCCGAATTATTTCGCGACCAAGCTCCGCAACACATATGGCAAAATGCCGCCGTGCTTGTAATACTGTAGCTCTTCCGGGGTGTCGATCCGACAGCGTGCATTGAACGATTTCACTTGACCGTCTGCAGCGGTTGCCGACACCACCAATGTTTCGCGCGGCCGCAACGTGTCGGTCATCCCCGCCACGCTGTAGGTCTCGAATCCCGTGAGTCCGAGCGACTGACGTGTTTCGCCGTTTGAAAATTCCAGCGGTAGCACGCCCATACCCACCAGGTTCGAGCGATGAATGCGTTCGAAGCTTTCGGCAATGACCGCCCGCACGCCAAGCAACGCCGTACCCTTTGCCGCCCAATCACGCGACGAACCGGTGCCATACTCTTTTCCGGCAATCACTAACTGCGGTATGCCGGCAGCCTGACGCGCCATCGCCACGTCATACAGCGCTTCCGGTTCGGCGCCCATCGCTGTCGCCGTCCACCACCCTTCCTTGCCGCCTGTCAGTTCGTTTTTGAGGCGAATGTTGGCGAAGGTTCCGCGCATCATCACTTCATGATTGCCGCGGCGCGCTCCGTACGAATTAAAATCCTTGCGGTCGACTCCAAGCGACTGCAACCACTTTCCGGCGGGAGACGCTCCAGCAATTGCACCGGCAGGCGAGATGTGGTCGGTAGTGATTGAATCACCAAACATGCCGAGCACGCGTGCATTGTGAATGGCGCGCACACCCGGTGGTGTCAGCGTCATCCCATCAAAGTACGGTGGATTTTTCACATACGTCGACTTGTTGTTCCATGCATACTGATCGCCTACTGGTGCCGGGATGCGTTGCCAATGCGCATCGCCAGCAAACACGTTCGCGTATTGCGTGGTGAATTGTTCACGCTTGACCGAAGACAAAATGGTGTCTTCTACTTCCTGCGCACTCGGCCAAATGTCGCGCAGGAACACCGGACCATCGGTGCCAATGCCCAGTGGTTCCGTCGCCATATCGATGTCCATGCGGCCGGCTAACGCAAATGCGATGACCAATGGTGGCGACGCGAGATAGTTGAACCGTGTTTGCGGATTGACGCGCCCTTCAAAATTCCGATTGCCGGAGAGCACCGCAGCCACATTGAGCGCGCCGTTTTCAATCGCCTCGCTGATCACTGTGGGCAGCGGCCCAGAATTACCGATGCACGTCGTGCATCCGTATCCCACCACGTTGAAGCCCAGCGACTCGAGCGCGGGCATTAGTCCGGCCTTGTTGAAATAATCGGTCGCGACTTTTGAACCAGGTGCCAGCGACGTTTTCACCCATGGCTTGGTACGGAGACCTTTCGCCACAGCCTTTTTGGCAAGAAGTCCAGCTGCCAACATCACACTCGGGTTCGACGTGTTCGTACACGACGTAATGGCGGCAATCACGACATGCCCATGATTGAGCGTGAACGACTCGTCGCGGTATGCGCATACAACGCCTTCTTCTACCATCACCGGCGCACCTTCGGCCACCATGGTTGCGGACGCTGAACCGGCGATCGCTGCCGTTGACGTTGGTGCACTCTTGGATTGCAACGCCAACTGCGCCGCGAGTGCTTCGCGATACATCGCCTTCGACTGCGAGAGCGGCACGCGATCTTGCGGACGTTTGGGGCCTGCGAGACTCGGCACAATTGTCGTGAGATCGAGTTCGAGTGTATCAGTAAAAACCGGATCTGGCGTCGCATCCGTGCGGAAAAGTCCCTGCGCTTTTGTGTACGCTTCGACGAGCGCGACCTGTTCGTCGCTGCGACCCGAGAGGCGCAAATACTTGAGCGTCTCGGCATCGACTGGAAAGAAGCCCATGGTTGCGCCGTATTCGGGCGCCATGTTGGCAATTGTCGCGCGATCCGCCAAGGCCAATGACGAAAGACCGGGTCCATAAAACTCGACAAACTTGCCCACGACGTTCTTCTTGCGCAGCATCTCGGTGCACGTGAGCACCAGATCGGTCGCGGTGGCTCCAGCGGGCAATTTTCCGTGCAATTTGAACCCAATCACGTCAGGAATGAGCATGCTGACTGGTTGGCCAAGCATTGCGGCCTCGGCTTCAATACCTCCAACGCCCCAACCCATCACGCCGAGTCCGTTAATCATCGTCGTGTGTGAATCTGTGCCGACCAGTGAATCACAATACGCGAGTGTTTCTTCGCCGTCGGCTGCGGTAAAAACCACTTGCCCGAGGTACTCGAGATTCACCTGATGGCAGATACCCGTACCCGGCGGCACCACGCGAAAATTGCGCAACGCCAACTGACCCCACTTCAAAAACTCGTACCGTTCGCCGTTTCGCTCGAACTCGAGATCCGTGTTCAGCAGTAGTGCCCCTTCGGTACCATATTCATCGACTTGCACCGAATGATCAATGACCAGGTCGACTGGCTGCAGCGGGTTGATCCTCGTGGGATCTCCGCCGAGTCGTACCATGGCATCACGCATCGCCGCGAGATCGACGACGCAGGGTACGCCGGTGAAGTCCTGCAGTAACACGCGCGCGGTACGAAATGCGATTTCCTTGTCCACCGGCACTTTTACGTTCCAATGCGCCAACGACTCGACGTCGCTGCGCTTCACGAACGCGCCATCTTCACCGCGCAACAGATTCTCCAGGAGAATCCGTAAGGAGAAAGGCAATGTGCCGGCGGTACTGCCGGGCAAGGCGTCGAGCGACGCGAGGCGGAAATACGCATACTGACGGTCGCCCACTGCAAGCGTGGCGCGACTGCCGAACGAATTAGGATGTGACATATAAGGACGGATCCGGCGCGCGACACATCCCGTGGATGGTCACACGCGTTCAGGACTGAGCCACTCATCGCGCCGCGGGTAAGACCCTGGTATCGACGAGGCTACCAACTAATATCGGCCGCGACGCTGCGCACCGCCACAGCGGATTCGGACGGCGTTGCGGTGGACGACGCAGTGGGCGGCGACGCTTGCGTCATGGGGTCAACATGAATTGCGTCTACTGGACAGTACCGTACGAAAGCGCCGTCTGCCGGGGACCAACTGTGCTCACGCGTTAGCACGTACGCTTTCCCATCGACGTCAAGCGCCATCATGTTTGGCGCGCGTGCGACGCAGATGCCGCACCCAATGCACGCGTCGTGGTCTACACTCAGTTGCACCTGCCGCCGCGGGAAAATTCCACCGGGGGCGCGGAGCAACACATCCAGATCGCGCAGTGCGTCTCGCGTGGCCTCGTAGCCGCGCTGCAACAGCTCTTCAACATGCGCAAAACTGAACCATCCGATGTGCGAGACCTTGGGTCGAATCAGCAGCATTGGCGGCGAGGTCCAGCGCTCAAGGGAGTGCTGTTGTTGCTCGTGCATCATCATGGTCGCGGCGCGCATAAAAATTGACGCGAATCCTTGCGAAGCGATGCCCGTTTCCATCGGGACATCAGCGATCCCGACATCAACGGCGATAAGCGCATCGACTTCCAACGCCGCAATTGCCACTGGCAAATTGTCCGTCGTTCCACCGTCAATACATGTGTGCCCACCCACGATGCCTGGCGGGAAAAATCCTGGCAGTGCGCAGGACGCGTACACGGCATCGCGCACGCGCACGTTGCGCAGACCCGGACGACCGAAGACGAGCGGAGCCGCACGATCGATGTCTAACGCCGTGACTAACAGAGGCGTTTTGAAATCGTCGAAGGTTCCGTCGGCTACGAGCTCGTCGCACAGCATACGGAGCGGCGATTCGAGGTAAATAGATCGCGACAACATGCGGTCCATCAGCATGCCGATGTGATTGATACGAAACAGGTCGCGGCGACGAAAACGCATCGCGCGCTCCGTGAGAACGTCCGGCGACATGCCAGACGCTGCCGCCGCGGCGATCATCGCGCCAATACTGGACCCAGCGTAGAGCGCGGGTTGTACGCCGGCCTCGGCCAGTGCGCGTAACGCGCCAACGTGCGCCAGTCCCTTCAACGCGCCGCCGCCGAACACCACTCCAATGCGTGGCGCGTCGAATCGTGGCCTTGCCGCGTTCAGCAGGGCATGTCGCGGTTGTGCGCGAATAGCGGAGGTTGGTGTCGGTATCATGCGTGCTGGTCAGCGTGGGTCAAGCTCACGCTCACGGTATGCGTCGGTCAGGAGATAGGCAAATCGGCTCCAGGTGCCAGCTCACGCAGTTGGTCGGTCCGACACCAGGCTGCTCGCAGCGATCGCAGGCAGCGCGCCGGTCCCGCAAAGTCGCGCTGCAACACCGCCTGATCACACCACGCGTACAATGCGTCAAAGCTCCGTGCTTCTGGCGTGTCGAGCTCCAAAGCACTGCGGAGCACAGCAATCGCGTGACGAGCGGCGAGCTGGTGAAACGATTCGCACGCACCGATCGCACGGTCGTACGCACGCAAGAGGCGGCCGAGTGGATCGGCAATGGGATGGTCGAGTGCGACGGCGGTGAGCGAGAGCGCAGGTGTCAGCATGCCTGTTCTTTCGGTTGCGCCGCACGAGTTCTTGAACGCACGACGGGAAATGACTATTTCAACGCCGCGCTACTACTCTTTGAGAGCGCCGTTGCCATCACACCACCGCCTCGATCACCATGCCCGTGCTTGATCCACTGCTCCGCTTCCGTTCTGAATTTCCGATACTCGGCACGTCGACGTATCTGGTCTCCAATTCCCTTGGCGCCATGCCGAGGAGTGTACCTGCGCGACTCGCGGAATATGCGGCGCAGTGGGAGACACGCGGCGTGCGCGCGTGGGCCGAGGGATGGTGGGAAATGCCGGTGACGGTGGGCGCGATCGTGGCGCCGCTCATTGGTGCAGCGGCTGATGAAGTGGTGATGGTGCCAACCGTCACGCAGGCGATGACGAGTATTCTCACCGCGTTGGATTATCCCACGGAACGAAACGAGATTGTGATGACGGCGCTTGACTTTCCGTCCGTGCGATATCCCTACGATGCGCTGGCGAGCCGACTCGGTGCGCGCGTAACCGTTGTGCCAACGGACGATGGCGTGGGGATCGATCTCGATCGATTACTCTCGGCGATCACGGAGCGCACGCGACTTGTTGCCATTTCGCATGTGCTTTTTCGGTCGGCGTATATCATGGATGCAGCGAAGATTTGCGCGCACGCTCACGCGGTGGGTGCGATTGTCGCGCTCGATGCCTACCACAGCGTTGGCGTCATTCCCGTGGACGTTCATGCGCTGGGCGTGGATTTTCTCTGCGGCGGTGTCCTGAAGTGGCTGTGTGGGGGTCCCGGCGGATGTTTTCTGTACGCCTCGCCGTCTGCGAGTGCGCAGTTCGCGCCGGCGATCACTGGATGGCAAGCGCATCGGACACCCTTCGCTTTTGCCGACAATATGGAGTACGCCGCAGGTGCGTGGCGATGGTTGGGCGGCACACCCGCGGTCCCCGCACTATTTGCGGCCATCGAAGGTCCTCGTATTGTCGCGGAGGCGGGAATGCCGGCCATTCGCGAGAAGAGTGTGAGGCAAACCGCGCGACTGATCGCGTTGGCCGATGCGCGCGGCTGGCGGGTGCACGCGCCGAGAATGGACGAGCGTCGCGGCGGCACCGTCGCGTTTGATGTACCGCACGGTGCCGAAGTGGCTCGCGCATTACTCGCGCGCGACATTGTGATCGACTTTCGTCCCGGTGCGGGTATTCGCGTTGCGCCGCACTTTTATACGACCGATGCAGAACTTGAAACGTGCGTCGGTGCCATCGATGATATTCTGGCGACGGAGTCGTGGCGGGCATTTGTGGGCGTCGCGACCGTCGTTACGTGATTCACGTACTGCGATTGCGCGATTGCCGCTGGCGCCGAGGCGTTAAGCAACCCAATTTTTCTCACGTAGCTAAGCGATCGTCCTCGACCCCTGACTGAAAGACGCATGAACGCGCCGACGAGCCATCCGCCGAAGAAGCTTCGCCGTCAGTACACCAATAGCGCCTACCCGATGGTGATACTGAAATTCGAAGACGGACACGAGATCAAGATTTATCAGAATACCGGGAAAGTCTTTGATGCGTGGTCGGGCGAGACGATCAAGATCATGGCGGTATATGACCCCACATCAAAAGATTGGGAATTGGTGGAAGCTCGCAAGAGTGATATTTTCGAGGTTGCCGCTGACTGAGGGGTGCGCATGATGCGGCTGCGTAGCATGGCCGTGATTGCCGACGCGATCTCGCGTGGCGGCGCCATCGTCGCTCTTGAAAGTTCGGTGCTCGCCCAGGGACTTGCCGTTCCGTTCAATCGCGAAGCGGCGATGCGCATGATGAGTGCCGTCGTTGCCGCGCATGCAACGCCAGCCATAACGGCCATCGTAAAAGGCGTTCCGGTGCTTGGACTTGAACCCGATGCGCTGGAGCGCTTTCTCGCGCGCGACGGCGTGCGGAAGGTTTCTGCGCGTGATCTGGCTGTTGCGATGGCTGACGGCGCGGATGGCGCAACCACGGTTGCGGCGACGTTGGTGCTCTGCGCGCAGAGTGGCATCGAGGTGTTCGCCACCGGCGGTATTGGTGGCGTTCATCGCAATGCACCGTTCGACGAATCTGCCGACTTAGTCGAACTGTCGCGCACCCCAGTGATTGTCGTATGCGCCGGCGCCAAATCCATTCTCGATTTACCGGCCACGCTCGAACGGCTCGAAACACTGGGTGTTCCGGTGGTGGGGTATCGCACGACCGACATGCCAGGGTTCTTCACCACCGGCACGGGTTTGCCGCTGACGGCCACGGCCGCCACGCCGGAACACATCGCGCGTATCTGGCTGGCCCATCGTGCCCTCGGCCGCACTGGCGCGCTGCTCGTGGTACAACCGCCGCCGGCACATAGCGCGTTGCCGACGGCACTGGTCGAGTCAGCAACACAAGCGGCGCTGGCGCAAGCCACGCAAGACGGGATTCGTGGTGCGGCCGTCACACCGTATCTCTTGGCCGACGTGCAGCGTCGTACAGATGGAGCATCAGTGCGCACCAATCTCGACTTGCTCGAAGCCAACGCCATGCTTGCCGGACAGATCGCATCGGCGCTTGTTGCGCTGCGCGCTGCGCTCCCTCAACGTGCGCCAGGCGGTATCGAATGGGATGGAACCCTCGCGGGTATCAGTGCATAGGGTATCACATGCAGCAGCACACACAGATAGTTTGGGGAAAGGTGGCGTACGTGAAAATTGTTCGTGCAACGTTGGTAAGCGCTCGGCACTATCCGGTAACCCGCTCGCTCCGGAGGTTTGAGAAAAGATGTCCACTCCATTCCTGAGTTCCGAGGAATACGACGAACGCGCGCACGTGTTGTACAACGAAGCGCAGTATGACGAGGCGCTCGATGTCCTGCGTGAGGGGCTGGTGCTGTATCCGAACGCAGTGGAACTGCACGTCGGTGTCGGCTATGCCCGACTAGCTCGCGATGAATTCGCGTGGGCACGACGCAGCTTTGATGAGGCGTTAGTCTACGATTCTGATCATGAAGACGCGCTGGCTGGACTTGGCGAAGTGCTGCTGAAGTTCGGACAGGTCGATGAGGGGATGCGCCAGTTTGATCGCACCATCGAGCTCGGCTATGAAGACGACATCGACTTGATGTTGCAGATCGGGCGCGCGTTGTTTCGCGAAGGTTTTGTTGACAACGCGTTGTCGTATTTCGAGCGTGCCGTGTCACAAGCGCCTGACTCCGCTGAGGCCGCGGCTTGTGTTGGGTACGCAAAGCATCGATTGGAGCTCGACGCCGACGCGATGACCGCGCTACGTCGCGCGCTCGCGATCGATCCCGAGTTTGCCGAAGCGCGTGTCTATCTCGCGAATCTCCTCTACGATGGTGGCGAGTCGGATGCGGCGATCGCCGAATTCGACAAGACCACACCAGAAGACCATTGGGATGAGCTGGGAATCTGGCGTTTGATGGAGCTCAAGAAGTCGGTGTACAAACTCACGGATGAAGATCCGGAACTCCGTCCGTGGGAGGCGAGACTGGTGGAGCTGGCCGGGGAGCCGGACGCGATCGACGAATTGCTGGCCGAGGTGGAGCAATCGTTTGCGGAGCAAGAGCATGCGGCGACGTCGCAGGCGCAAGGACAACTCGAAACGCTTGGATCGTTGCTGAGTGGCTTGGCGCATCAGCAACAAGCCGCGAGTGTATCGGCCGATGTGATGGCGAGCGAAGGACTGCACCGGATCGTCATGCGCGACGGGAGTACGTTTGATGGAACGTGGGACGAGATTGTGCAGGCGCTGCGTGATGCGCGCAGTGACGGTCGCCCCGTGGACGAGTATATGGCGTCCGAATCACGTCGTCATTACGGCGCGACGGGAACACTGATCGCCGCGCACGCACCTGAGGCGTTCATCAAAGGCAGTGCCGACGCAGGATTGCTCCGCATTGTTCGCTGAAACGGATGTCGCTCGCGTCGCGATTGAGGCGGCGCGGGCTGTCTTTACACCGGTGATCAACGCGACAGCCGTCGATGCGCCGGCGCCGCGTGCGATCGCAATGTGGCGCGCCGCCGAATCTGTGCTCGCTGCGGTGACGCAACGCGCGGATCTCAACGGACAAGCGTTGGTGCGCGAAGCCAGTCGCCTGCAGCGATTGTCGCTCGAAGGCGCGCATGCATTGATCGCACTGCTTGGGTGGCAAGAGCAAACGCAGGAGTCAACGCACGTCGAGTCCACCGTCGCCGGTGCGCCGTCTGACACCGAGCGTCGTCTTGCGACAGACGCATTGCAAACGCTGGAGTTTGCGGTGGCCGACCACGCGCGGCAACCATCCGTGAGCACAGTGAGCGCGTCGTCGGTGAAGGCACCAGCCCTCGTCGCACCATCAGCAGCATGGGAAAGTGTCGCAACGTCAGAACGTCGTCTGTCCCGGTCTCCCGGTGTGCTGCTTGCTCTGCTTGCGGTTGTGCTCTTGGGTAGTGCGGGCGCATGGTACGTCTATGGATCGAAACACAAATCCACGGCTTTTGACGACGGAGTCGCGGCGTATCAGCGAGGGTCGCGTGAAACGGCGCGCATTGCGTTTGCGAAAGCGGCGCAGGAGCAGCCGGACGATATGCGACCGCTTGTGTACCTCGGACGCATCGCGCGAGATGACGGAAACTCGCTCGCCGCGCGCCGTTATCTCGAGGCGGCGGTACGCGTGGCGCCAACGAGTGCTCTCGCGAATCGTGAACTTGCCGGTGCCCTTTTGGCCGACGGAACGCCTGATATCGCGAGACGTTTCTACGTGCGCGCGCTTCAACTCGACCCGACAGATCGTGTTGCACAGGGCTTCCTCGCGTGTGCGTTCGTTCGACTCGGACGACTGGAAGAATCAAAACGGTGGGCGGATCGCGCCGGTACCGGAGATTGGAGTAGTTGCGTGAACGATGCGCCGCGCTCACCACCGTCACCCACGCGATGACGGTATCGGCCACCACCGGCGATGTGCTCGCCCTGCATGCCGACACGATTCGCACGGTATTGCCGAATGGACTCACGCTATTGGTACGTCGTGATGCATCGGCGCCGGTCGTCGCCATTGTCACCCATGTGAAGGTTGGGTATTTCGACGAGACCGACGACATGATCGGCATCGCGCACGTGCTCGAGCACATGTTTTTCAAGGGAACGCCAACGCGTGGTGTTGGGCAAATTGCGCGCGAAACGAAAGCCAATGGGGGCTATCTCAATGCGCACACGATTTACGACCATACAAGCTATTTCACCGTGCTTCCATCGACGTCGCTGGTGCATGGGTTGGAGATTCAATTCGACGCCTATGCACGATCGCTGATCGACGCGGATGAACTCGCTCGTGAGTTGGAAGTCATCATACAGGAAGCCAATCGCAAGCGCGATTCAGCACAGGCCGTTGCGCTGGAGTCGCTGTATGCGTTGTTGCATGATCTGCATCGTATTCGTCGGTGGCGTATTGGTGAGGAAGGGCCGCTCCGTACACTGACGCGAGAAAAAGTGTTGGCGTTTTATCAACGGTGGTATCGGCCGTCCAACACGATTCTATCGGTCGTGGGTGATGTCGATCCTGACGACGTGTACCGCGAAGTGCTCGCTCGACACGGCACGCTGCGCAGTGGCGTCGTTGCGCGAGCGACGGGTCCAGTCGAAACGTCGCTGCCGGGCTTTCGTTCGCGTGAATGGAGCGGCGACATTGCGCAACAACAGATCGCCTTCGGCTGGCGCACGCCCAATTTCGGACACGCTGATACGCCGGCGCTCGATCTCGCAGGCATCGCGCTCGGCACTGGACGCGCATCTCGACTCTATCGTGCCGTTCGCGAGCGGGAGTATGCATCCTCTGTGTCGTCGTGGAACTACACGACGGGCGACGTTGGCGTGTTTGTATTGCATGCGGAGGCGCCCGCGCAACACGCCGGAGCCGCCGCGAAAGAAATGTGGCGCGAGGTGCAATCAGCGCGACGCCAAGGATTTCGTCACAGCGAAGTATCGCGGGCACAACGCATCGTCGAGTCGCGCTGGCTCCGTCGCCTCGAGACAATGGAGGGACAAGCCGCATACCTCGCAACGTGGGAAGCGGAAGGTGGACTGGACTTGGCCGGCACGTACTATGATCGGTTCATGTCGCTGCGCGCGGACGGTTTGCACGGCGCGCTAGAGCGACATCTCGACCCCGCGCAATTATCGCTCCTGTCCTATCGACCTACCGGCGCGGCGATGCTCGCACCGGATGCGGATGCACTCCGAAAAATGCTCCGCGACGTCGAAGGGTTAGGGAGCAGCGTGTTGCCACCGCCCAATATGCCAACACCGTTGGGTACACCGGTGATTGAAGCGCCGGCGTTGCACGTGCGCCCAGCATTCGAGGGTGTGCAACACGGTGTGCATGTGTATCGCACCGCGCTTGGTGTGCCGTTGCTGGTGTTGCCGCGTCAGGGAGCACCGCTGGCGAACATCGGAGTGCTACAGCGCGGTGGCAGCAGCGCGGAGCAACCGGGGCAAGACGGATTGGCGCGACTTACGGCGCAGTCGATGCTCAAAGGCACAACGTCACGCAGTGGCTCACGCATCGCCGAAGATGCTGAAGAACTTGGCGCAAGTATTGGGGTGAGTGCCGCACTCGAGAGTTTGGGATGGAGTTTGTCGGTACCGACACGTCATCTCGAAAAAGCCGCCGCGTTGCTGGCCGACGTCACGCAGCATCCCGTTTTCCCCGACAGTGATGTACGCACCGAACGTGCGCTCGCACTGGCCGAAGTGACGCGGTTGCGCGACGACATGTATCGGTGGCCCCTGCGTCTCGCGACGGAGGCGGCCTATGCCGGTCACCCGTACGCGCGCTCGGTGACTGGTACCGAGAAGACGCTGAGCGCACTGGATGCGACGACTGCGCGCGCGTTTCACGCAGCGCACGTGCGAGCCGCGGATACGGTCATCGCGGTGGTGGGCGACGTCGACCCCGATGAGACCGCCGCACTGTTGGCGCGACAGTTTTCGTCGCTGGCGTGGAAAGCCGGCGAGCGTGGAGTGACCGTTCGATGGACGGATCGCGCGCTCGTGGCTCAAGATGCACGCGATAAACAGCAAACCGCGATCGCATTGCTGTTTCCAGGACCAGACCGCCATGATGTCCAGCGGTTTTCGACGCGCGTGCTGTCGGCCGTCGCGAGCGGTCTTGGCGGACGATTTTTCGAGCAACTCCGCGACAAACAATCGTTGGCGTACAGCGTCGTGGCATTTCCGATCGAACGTCGCAATGGTGGGAGCTTTGTGGCCTACATTGCAACGTCTCCCGAGCGAGAAGCGGAAGCGCGCGACGGTCTCCTCCGCGAGTTCGCCAAGCTATGTGATGCGGCTCCGACCGACGATGAACTGGAGCGCGCGCGGCGTTATCTCATTGGCGCGCATGCGATCTCGCAACAATCGGGTGGTAGCGTGCTTGGTGACGTGGCAGACGCGTGGCTCTTTGGCGAAGGGCTGCATGAGTTGCGCGAAGTTGATCAGCACATCCGCGCGGTCACGAGTGCGGATGTCGTCTCGGTCGCGCGGCGATACTTCGACGCTGATCGTTGTGTGGAGGGAATCGTACGCGGGCGCCTCAATAAATTGCCGGAGTGAACTACCGCTCAACGCGAACATCGCGCATGGCTTTCGCCGCGTCCGCCAGCGGAATAAATCCGTTGCGCACACGACCGCTGGCTGCACGCAAGCCGAGCCAATTGTCGTAGTCTGCTGCTTCTCCGATAATTGCGCCGCCAATCCATGCACGACGCGAGCCCCATGCGAGGGCGTGTCGAATAGCCGCGAGTTGTCCGTCGTCGCCGTGCGCGTGAGGCAGTCCACCAACATTCACCAACCAATGCGCTTGCGTTGCGCCCGCCGTGCTCATCGCAAGTTCGTGCCAGCGTTCAAGCGTTCGCAAGCGTGCGTCAATTGCGGGTAAGCCCGAAAACGACGGGTACGACACCGCGCCGATGACGCCGACCGGCGACGCGGACCGCGCCGACCACGCGTAGACCGCACTATCGGTCGCGTCAAAGCGAGACGCGGCCCATCCAACAATCGTGCGCGGGCGCACGCGTCTGACGACGCGCGCGGCACTCTCAAGCGTTGTTTCCCACCAGATGGGCGGCAACGTGGCGCGTGAGAGCAGTGTCGGCACCGGATCAATCATCGCGGGAAACAACACGTCGGGCCGAGCGCGTACGAGCACACGCTCAATCATGGCGAGGTGTGCCGCGTCCGTCGGCGCAGCAGCTGCATTCGCGACGCTCATCGCAATTGCGATGCGGACACTGTCGTTGCGCAGAGGTTCAAGTACGCGCGCGAGCGAGTCCAACGACGTCCCGCGAGTTCCTTCCTCATTGAGCACGATCAATACGATGTCCGGTGCAAATCGCTCCGCCATCGCACCATCGGCGACGACGGCGCGCGCAGGTGGCGGTCCATCGAGTGCGGGGAAAAGTCGCATCCCGATCAGAAAATCGCCCGCTGGACGCGCTTGCATCGGTTCGCCAAGTGCGCGCGCATAACTACGCACGGCACCAATGCCGCGCGGCCACTCCATCACCAGCAGTGTTGTCGTGACTGTGGCCGTGAACACCAGCACCGCGCGAGCAACGGCCGACAGTCGCCAACGCGCTGGGTAGGCCGGCGCAATCATCGGCACGAGGAGCGCGAGCGGTGTGAGCAGTGCCGCGCGACCGATCGTCATGCCAATGACCGCATCGCGTGCGGCGACCGCCGCTTGTAGCCCGATAGGCGCCGACCCATGCAAGCCTACCATGTAGTCGCCGATGGCCACGGCAGCAATCGCGAGATCATACAACAAGATCGGAATGCCGATCACGACGGAGACCAGTCGAGCGGCGATTGCATACATCACTTGCAACACGAACGCACACGCAACGACCGGCAGCAGCCACGCGATGCCCGAGACCGTCCGCGAACCTGCGTCCGTGCCCGTCGCAACGGCGACTACGAGCGCCGGAGCTACCAGCAACCCACAAAAACCTGTGAGCTGGGCGAATGGTCGAGGGACTTCGTGCCGCGACGCAATCCAGCCCGCGAGAAAGATGTTCCACGCGAGGATGGCCAGGGCAACGACAAACGGAATTGGCGCGAGCTGCTCGCTCATGACCGGACGTTAGCCGCGCCCACCGCTCGCGGGCACCCTGCTATCTTCACAAGATGGAGCGCGCGACTCTTTTTACACTGCCAAACCTCATGTCGACGTCGCGCGTGGCGCTGGCGTTTGGCTTTTTGGCGTTCGATGGCGTGCCCACACGTCTCACGCTCATCGGTGTCGCCTCGCTGACCGATTTCCTGGACGGTTGGCTTGCGCGGCGCACGCAGTCGATATC